>PLDF01000316.1 GCA_003135055.1 Bryobacterales bacterium
TTGTTCCAATCCCACGGGTCGGGAGGAATACTCGGGCCATGCGCCAACTGAACCACAGTCGAAGCAGCCACCTGATTGGGCGCCGCCTGCGAGTCAGTGCCCTGGGTGACATTCCAGACCACCGCCATCACAAACAGCAGAAGAACCGCGGCGAACGCGAATTTGTTTTCAAAGAATCTCTGCATCGAATTAAAGCTCCTTTTCTCTAAGGCTTTCCTGCCCTGACGATAACGTTCTCTGGAACTGATCGTTCAGTACGGCCCATAACTTTGGCTCCAAGATCACTTCCCAGCGTCCTAGTCCCATACGTGCAGTTTATCTCATTGAGTACCAATCCTGCTCGCCACAGTTGGGGATTTACCCAAGAACTTTGAAGGGATTTGAAATTTGGGGATATCAGGTAAAAACCTGATATCGGTGCTATTCAGGCTGGCGCCGAACCTCTGGTTAACGCAAACTATGATCGGGAATACAACGATCTTGTTGGAATGACGGTCTCTCCGGGTACTCTAACCGCATATCCGCAGTCACCTCGTCCAGCATCTCCAGGGTGGTGGTTCTGCAGACCATGGCGAACGAGGTTAATAGCAGATTGTCGCAAATGGCATTGATCAATCGGGGAATTCCTTGTGACCGGTAATGGATTTCCTCAATGATTTCGAGCGGAATTATTTTCTGATCCCGCACTCCGGCGCGCGCCATCCGCGAGTTGATGTAGGCGGCCGACTCGCCCGCGTCGAAGCCGCGCAAGGCGCAGCGCAGAGAGATTCGCTGTTTGAGTTGCCGGAACTGCGGCTGGTCCAGCTTGGCATCGAGCTCCTGTTGGCCGGCGATGACGACTTGCAGCAGCTTGCCCTTCCGGTTCTCGAGATTGCCCAACAGCCGGATCTCTTCCAGAACGTCCCATTCCAGATTGTGCGCCTCATCGACAATCAGGACCGTGGTGCGGCCCGCGGCCGTCCGCTCAAGCAACATGTGGTTGAGTGTCAGCAACACCTCGGTCTTCGAAAGCCGGTTGCAGTTCAGATCGAAATCGTATGCCAGCATCTCGAAAAACTGCGCCACCGTCAGTCGAGAATTGAATAGCGACGCAAAAGCGATCTGCTGCGCGTTCAGGAAGTCGCGCAGGCATTCCAGCATGGTGGTTTTGCCCGTGCCCACCTCACCCGTCAACAGGATAAAGCCCTTCCGGCTCTGCACCCCATAAATCAGGTTCGCCAGCGCCTCTTCGTGCTGCCTGCTCCTGAACAGGAACGACGGGTCCGGACTCATGTTGAAGGGATTGAGGGTGAAACCGAAGAAAGCGTTATACATATCGTCGCGGTGGAGGGCGGGAACTGATTGAATTTTAACATGAGCCGTTCCCCGATATTGAGCCCCGAATGCGCGCGATGCGCGTGATTAGGTGCTTTTGAAGACCGATCGCATCGCAAATGCCATCGCAAATGCCATCGCACCGGATCACCGGCTTTCCGGGAACCAAGGCGGGGAGACCGCCCCGGCGCTGCACTTGCCGCCGCCGCGAGCTACGCTTCGCCGGGGGGAGCCGGATGTTTTTCGCCTGCCTTCACGGCGGCCTTAACCGGGCTGATCAGGATGTGCGCGTTACGGCCTTCGAGGCGCGGCGAGCTTTCTACCGCCCCGTAGGTGGTAAGGTCGGCGGCGAAGCGCATAAGCAGTTTTTTGCCCAAATCCGCGTGCGCGATTTCCCGTCCGCGAAACTGCACTACGGCCTTCACGCGGTTGCCCTCCTGGAGGAAGCGGATGGCGTGATTCTTTTTGAAATCGTAGTCGTGATCGTCGGTGTTGGGGCGGAACTTCAGCTCTTTCACCTGCACCACGTGCTGCTTCTTCTTGGCGTCGTGCTGCTTCTTCTTTTGCTCGTACTGATAGTGGCCGAAATCGACGGCCTTGGCCACCGGCGGCACCGCCGTCGGGGCGATCAGCACAAGGTCCAAACCTAGATCCTGCGCCTTGCGCAGAGCCGCGGCGGTGGGCATCACTTCCGCGGTGCCGTCCGGGAACACGGCGCGCACTTCACGCGCACGGATGGACTCGTTCACGTTCTCTCTGCGATTCTGCCTGCGAGGAGGAAAATTTCTGCCTGGATACATGTTTAAGGTTTAAGCTTTGTTCGTGGAATTGCGGAACCGTGGGAGGGCTGGCTGGGCGTCCGAAGAAATTCTCCGGCCGGGAATCGAAATGGTAAAACGTGAGACAAGCGCACTAATTCGTCTACCCCCAGTGTACAACAAAACCGCCGCCGTCAAGTCCGCAACTTAATCGGCCGGCCACCGGCTGGAAAAGCGGCGTGCGCAAGATGACGTATTAAGTGTTAAGTGGGACAGGCCCCCTGGCCTGTCGTTCTGGCGTGCAATCCGGCATACGCTGGAAGAGGACAGGCCAGGAGGCCTGTCCCACGTCGGCGCCGGGCGTTGACAGGCGTTGACATTCGGGCGTTGACATCCGTTCTGGTCGAGGATATGCTTCGCCAGATGATCCGAAAAAGGATTACCGCGCTCTTCCTGGCCGCTCTTCCCGCGTTGGCGCAGCTTCCGCCCGTGACCCGGGATGCTATCGACGCGGCCGTGAAGAAGACGCTCGCCGCCTCTGGCGTCGCGAGCGCGTCCATCGCCGTGGTTAAAGACGCAAAAATCGCTTATGCCCGCGCGTACGGCGATGCCCGCCTCGATCCGCGCACGCCCGCAACCCCCGCCATGCGCTACAAGATCGGTTCCAATACCAAGCAATTCACTGCCACCGCGGTGCTGCTGCTTTGCGAGCAAGGAAAGCTTTCACTCGACGATTCCGTGGCGAAATATTTCCCCGGCCTGACGCGCGCAAACCAGATTACGATTCGACAACTGCTCTCGCACACGTCCGGCTATGAGGACTACTACCCGCTCGATTACGTCGCGCCTTTCATGGCCCGGAAAACCACGCCGCAAGCGATCCTCGACGGCTGGGCAAAGAAGCCGCTGAACTTCGACCCCGGAACCAGGTGGCAATACAGCAACACGAACTACGTGATCGCCGGACAGATTGTCGAAAAAGCCGCGGGAATGCCCTTATTCGACTTCCTGCGCCGGAGGGTCTTCGACCCGCTCCGGATGCATTCCGCGATCGACGTGGATCGCGACCAGTGGAGTGCCGAAGACCCTGTCGGCTACACGCGGTTTGCGCTCGGACCATCCCGGCCCGCGGAGAGTGAGGGCGCCGGTTGGGCCGATGCGGCCGGCGAACTGGCGATGAGCGCCGCCGATCTGGCGTTGTGGGACATCTCGCTCATGAATGGATCGATTCTGAAGCCGGAATCTCTCAGCGCGTTAACTACGGAGGTCCTTTTGAAAAATGGCGCCGGCACAGGCTACGCACTCGGACTCGGCGTAAGCAACCGCGACGGCCACCGCGTCTGGGCGCATGGGGGAGGCGTAGCCGGATTCATCAGCCGCAACATGACCTTGCCGGACGACCGCATATCGATCACCGTCTTCACGAATCAGGACGACCCGGCGGCTGCGAGGATTGCGCAAGACATCGAGCAGATTATGATCGCGCCGCCGGCCGATCCGCAAGCCGCGCCCAGCCTGGAGACCGCGCGGCGGATTTTCCAGGATCTGCAGCAAGGCAAGTTCGACCGCAGCCAATTCACCGCCGACGCCAACGCCTACTTCACGCCGCAAGCCGTCGCCGACTTTACCGCCAGCCTGAGCCCTCTCGGCGCCGCTACCAGCTTTGTGCAGACTCGCGCTGGGGACCGTGGCGGCATGCGCTATCGCGATTTTTCGATTCGCACCGCAACCAGGTCGCTCACTCTCTCTACCTTTACAACACCGGACGGGAAGTTAGCGCAATACCTGATTCATCCCGCGGCGGCGGGCAATTGAAGTTTGTGGGGCAGCCAATCATGGCTGCAGCCGGCTTTCAGCCGGCTCTCCTCACAACCCGTCGGTTTCTGCCGCAAGAGACGCTCCCGTGATCGTCTGTCGCTCATGTGAACGCGCTTCGAATTGCTCCCAGACCGTCCTTTGCCGTCGCCAGCTCCAGCTAAGTGGGACAGGCCTCCGGCCCGAACTCCGGGCCCAACCGGACTTGGAGGCGTTGAGTAACCGTGTTGAAGCTAACTGCTTGACGCTGGATAGGGCGCCAGAATAATAGGGTACGGCAGCAGGAAGAACAATGACTGGCAAAGGCGTACGCCGTGACCATCGCTCTTGACCTTCAGCCCGAGATTGATGCACCCCTCATCCACGCTGCCGCTGGGGGCGTATCCCTCATCCATCGATTATGTAAAAGAGATTGTGGCTCGCGGCAGGCTAAAATCGTTCTTGACATGCGTTACATTTCGCATCACGCTTCGGGATGATCTGCTCGACACGCCACAAGGGACTGAAACGCCTTCACGAACACGATGACCCCGCGCGGCATGATAGCCGGGCATGTTCAGAAGCTTCGCGATATTCTCGCGAGGCTCGACGCGGCCCGGACCGTGGCCGATATGGATATGCCCGGCCTGCGGCTGCATCCGCTCAAGGGCGAGTTGAGAGGCTCGTGGGCGGTAACGGTTCGTGCAAAATTGTTCACGGTAGTGCGCACGCTGAGAACGGGGGCGTCGTAGCGGCAGTGCTTACTGCCGAGTGGTGCCGTTAGCCACTCGCAATTGTGAGGCCGGGGAGTGACTATCACTTGCTCGTAAGTCGCCACCTTTCATGTGCCAGAAAACCCCACGAGTGTCGAGTACTTCAGAAAATACCCGGCCCTGAAAGTCCGTCCTGCGAATGCCGGCCGCAATGTCAGTGTCAGCCATTCATACAACTCGGCACGCCGCGCCGGATCTTGCTGTAGTTCGATGCCGAAGCGAATTTCCGCGATATTTACGACGCTGATATAGAGCTGGTTGAGTGGCTGCGTGCTGTAAAAGGCAGTCACTCTCGGCTCCGGTCGTGGCTTCCGCCCTTCCGACAGAATATTAGTGTCCAGCAACCACGCCATCAGAGCACGACATCCCGCACATTGGTGAGGCGCACGCGGGGCGGCGTGAGGTCGATGTCGCGATAGGGCGAGGCCTGTAACGCCGCGAGCACCACCGCACCGGTTGCCGTCGCCGGCGCGGCGGCGCTTACCTGTTGGTCGAGTGCGTCAAGCGCCTTTTCGATTAGCTCGTCCGCGTCGTGGAAGTGGCCCGTCTGAATGTGAGCATTCACGCGCTGCACCAGCTCCGGCTTATGAATTTCAAGGTTCATTGGCTTCCTCCATTCTGGTTTAAGTTTACCGTGCCGAACACCATACGCGGTTTTCTTGCCCGTATCGTTTAGCTCGGATAGGGAAAGCCTGTATGCGCTGCGTTCGTCCCGCTGAACAGACTCCCGCCCCACGATTTCCACTCTGAGCCAAATTCACGATCACGCCTCAGCAAAATAAATCACTCCTTTCCTTTCAATAGCATACAAGCCTTCCACCCATGCAGCCGCAAACCCCCGTGCTAGATGTAAGTCAGCAGCGCGGCCCCATGGGCTGCGTTCCGAGGTGTAATACACATGGCATCCCCCGCTCAGTTAACCGCAAACATCGCCAACGCTCAGAAGTCCTCCGGTCCCAAGACCGAACAAGGCAAGCATCGCACCCGCCTCAACGCTTATCGTCACGGTCTCACCGGCCAGATCTGCCTTCTCACCGCCGACGAGCACGAGGCATTCGACCAACACTGCACCGGCATCCGCGAATCCCTCGCACCCGTTGGCGCTCTGGAAACCGAGCTGGCGCAATCCATCGCCGAAGATCACTGGCGCCTCAAGCGCGCGCGTGCCATCGAGACTGGCATCTTCGCTGCTGGCGTGCTCGGTCAACTTGGCCACCCCTACGGGGGAATTAGAGAAGACGCCGCCCAGGTTCCCATTGACGAAGCGCTATCCAAAGCCCACACCTGGATCGCCAAGAGCGAAAATTTCCAGCTTCTCGCGCTGTATGAGCAGCGCATCCACCGGGCTATTGAGAAGAATATGGCCCAACTCCGTACTCTGCGGGCCGAACGCAAAGCTGTCCATCAACAGGCGCTCGAAGAAGCCCAACTGCTTGCCCAGCTTGCCTATAGCAAGGGCGAAAAGTACGATCCGGCTAACGACTTCCCGCCGGAAATTCTGCAAATTGGGTCCGATTTTTCGAGCGCCGGTATCCGCCGCCTGATCGACCGGAATCAGCGCCTAAATGAGGCCCGCCACTGCGCCAAAAACCAGTGGCGCGGGCCCATGGCCTGCGAATCTCCCGACTCAGTAGTCCCCGCCGCCGCATAAACGCCCGCCGTGGCGCATGGGGCGCCCCCTGGGCCCCTGCGTGCAGCGTTCACAATCGTGTGAACGCGCTTCGCTCCTCGTGTGAAGACGCATCGAGTAAAGCTGTAGCCTGATGAAATTCTGTGGCGCCGGCTCACCGTCCCCACGCGATCTTTGACATCCGAATAACCACCAATGGGACAGACGCATCATCTGTCCCGCCCCCGCCTCCCTAACATAGCGAGCCCAAGCCCGACTCCCACTGCCGCTTGAACGCGTTATCCATCGGCATTTCGCTCGGGCCGTCTTCTGCCGCTGCCCGCAAAAGTTGAACGGGTTCTCGATATCCGGATTCCACGTCGGCCGCCGCGTCCCCGATAGAATCCTCTTCGTTATGTTGCGTAATTTTGAACGTTGGCCACTTCGCGAAATCCGCTGGCAACCGCCGCCCCAAGCCGCGCTAAGATGATTTAGCTGTCTTTAGGTTTAACTATGGTCAAGTGCCCAGCCTGCTCGCACCAGACCGCCATCGGCGCGCGCTTCTGTCCGCAGTGCGCCGCCGCACTCGACGGCACGTCCGCGGAGACCGCCCTCATGCCCGCCGCCGGCAGCCAATCCCCACGCTCGCAACCCATGCTGAGCTCTTCCACCTGCGTGGATGAAGGCCGTTTCCTTCCCGGCGTGGTGATGGCGGGACGCTATCGCATCGCGGGCCTGCTGGGCCGCGGCGGAATGGGCGAAGTCTATCGCGCCACCGATCTCACGTTGGGTCAGGCCGTGGCGCTCAAGTTCCTGCCCGAAACCGCGGCCAGCGACGACCGCGCCCTGGCGCGGTTCTATAACGAAGTTCGCATGGCCCGCCAGGTCACCCATCCCAATGTTTGCCGCGTCTACGACATCGGCCAAGTCGACGGCCAGCACTACATCTCCATGGAATACGTCGATGGAGAAGATCTGGCTGCGCTGATGCGGCGCATCGGCCGCCTTCCCGCCGATAAGGCCATCGAGATCGCCCGCAAATTGTGCGCGGGTCTGGCGGCGGCGCACGAGAAAGGCGTGCTGCATCGCGATCTGAAACCGGCGAACGTCATGATCGACGGCCGCGGCAATGTGGTCATCATGGATTTCGGGCTGGCGGGGTTGACCGAGCAGTTGCAGGCCGACGTTCGCAGCGGCACGCCCGCATATATGGCGCCCGAGCAACTTGCCGGAACCGAGGTCACTGCCAAAAGCGACCTATACTCACTCGGCCTTGTGATCTATGAATTGTTCACCGGCAAGCGCGCCTACGAAGCGTCTTCCATGATGGAGCTAATGGAGATGCAGGTGCGCGCCGAACCCGCCAGCATCTCCACCGTGGTCAAAGATCTGGAGCCGGGCATCGAGCGCGTCATTATGCGCTGCCTGGATCACGATCCCGAGAAGCGCCCGGCATCGGCGCTGGCAGTGGCCGCCGGTTTGGGCGGGGATGCGCTGGCAGCGGCGTTGGCCGCGGGAGAAATGCCGTCGCCCGAGGTGGTAGCGGCGGCGGGAGAAACCGAGGGTCTGCAGCCGCGGGTTGCGGTAGCGTGGTTGGCGGCGACGCTGGTGGGAATCGTCGTGGTGGGCATACTTGGCGCGAAGTATTGCCTGTTGAACGATGTGCCGCTGGAAAACCCGCCGGATGCGCTGGCCAGCGACGCGCGGACCTTGATCAAAGGCTTCGGCTATACCGCCAAGCCAGCCGATTCCTCGTGGGGTCTGGCCTACAACTCGGGATATCAAACCTATCTGCACCAGCATCCGAAGCAGGCGGCCGTGCGTTGGAAAAACCCGAACGCGGGAATGCCGCCGCTGATCCGGTTTTGGTACCTGCAGAGCCCCTACCCGATGGTGGCGGAGCAACACTTCAACACGGTGCTCTCTTTTTCCGACCCGCCGTTGATGAACTCCGGCATGGTGCGGTTGATGACCGATCCGGATGGCCATCTGGTGCAGTTCGAAGCCGTGCCGCCGCAGGTGGAAGCGCCCCCGGCGCCCCCAACAGCTCAGCCAGCCCCGCCCGCTCAGCCGGCCCCGCCAGCCCCGTTCGATTGGAGCGCGCTCTTTCGCGCGGCGGGCCTCGACCAGGCGCAGTATCAGCCTGCCGAGCCGGCGTGGACGCCACTGGCCAATTGGGATTCGCGCGCCGCATGGACCGGAACCGACGCTGCCAGCGGATCCAAAATACGCATCGAGGCTGCCGCATGGCGCGGCAGGCCGGTATCGTTCCGCATTATCGGGCCATGGACCAGGCCGGAGCGCATGCAGCCGGCCGAGAGCGGCCAGGCGGGCTCGCAGATAGGGGTGCTGGTGGTAGTCTATCTTGCGCTGACCGGAGCATGCTTCATCGCGTGGCACAATATCCGCACCGGCAAGGGCGACCGCCGCGGAGCTTCCACGTTCGCGTGGATCTACTTCACTTGCATGGCGGCCGCGCGGATGCTCGACGCGCACCACACGCCGTCTCTCGCCGAGCTCAACGTTTTCTGGAAATCGATCTCCGTAGCGGCGCTGAATGCCGGCGCGATCTGGGTATTCTACATCGCGCTCGAGCCGTGGGTACGGCGCCGGTGGCCGCACACCATGATCTCCTGGAGCCGCTATGTCAGCAAGGGAATTCGCGATCCGCTGGTGGGGCGCGACATCTTGTATGGCGCCGGCTTCGGCTGCCTGGTGGCGCTGATCGAGGCGGTGACCGTCGCGGCCCACGGCCAGGGCGTGGAACCGTTGACGCCGGTGCTGCAGCCCTTAATGGGATTGCGGCCCACAATTGCGGCAGCGCTCGACACGTTCACCGGGTCGTTCTTCGATCCCGTTGTGCTGCTGTTTCTGCTCTTCGTGCTGCGCGTGATTCTGCGCAAGCAATGGCTTGCGGCCGCGGTGTGCGTGGTGCTGGTAACGGTGGTTTTCAAAGGCTCCGGAATAATCGACCCGTGGATCGACGTGCCCGCCATATTGATTGTGGGCGCTTTGAATATCGGCGTGCTGTTGCGCTACGGCATGCTGGCGCTGATCGTAGTGGATGTGATCTCGGAGTATTTACTGGGGCTGCCGCGGACGTTCGACCTTTCCGCATGGTATGCGGGGATTGGCCTCGCGCCGTTGGTTGCCGTGGCGCTGGTGGCTGTTTTTGGATTCCGGACGTCGCTGGCGGGGCGGCCGGTGCTGCGGGAAGATTTGCTGTAGTGGGACAGGCCTCCTGGCCTGTCTTTTCGATTCGCCATACGTGCCCGACAGGCCAGGAGGCCTGTCCCACAAATGCGTAATCCGGCGGCCCTGATACGTATAACAGAGTGTATGCCGGTAGACGCCATGCCGTTCATCGAACCAGCGGAGTCCGAGGCTCGGCGGATCGTGCTTGGTTTGCGCCGGAAGGACATGGCGCTCATCAATCAACTGGTAGAGCGCTATCAATACCGGCTGGTGAGATACCTGCTGTATCTGACGGCTCGCCGGGAACGCGTCGAAGACCTGGTACAGGATACGTGGCTGCGCGTACTCGATCGCGGCAGCCAGTTCGATGGCCGGTCCCGTCTTGAGCCGTGGCTGTTTTCGATCGCGTGCAACCTCGCTATCGACGATCTGCGCAAACGGAAAATCGCCAGCCTCGACACGCCGGAAGCGGCTGGCCCGGACGAAGCCTTGGCGGCTGAAGTCCCGTCGCCCGATCGATCCTCGCCATTCCTGGTGGCGGCGAGAAGCGAAGATGCCGTGCGTCTGGCCGCCGCTCTTGGTTTGCTGGAGCCGATCTATCGGGAAGTCCCCCTGCTGCGGTTTCAGGAGGATCTCTCGCTTCAAGAGATCTCCAAAGTGGTCGGCGCGCCGGTTCCGACCGTATTGTCCAGGATTCATCGCGGCCTCGGTCTGCTGCGATCCCGCTGGGAAGGAGGCTCCAATGCAGTCTGATCATCAACGAGCCCGCTATCTGATCGACGAAGCGCTGATTGCCGGAATTACGCGCGACGACGATCTCTGGTTGCGCAGTCACTCGGCGGAGTGCGCGGAGTGCGCCAACTACGCGGAGATTACCTCGCGGATTTTGCGCGGACTCAATGCGCTTTCCTTCGAAACCGGCCCCGCGGCCACCGCCCGCGTACAGGATGCGTTAGCCGCATACGCACAGCGGCGCCACTCTGTGCAGCCCTGGCGCTGGGGCTTGATTGCGGCCGCTCTCTTGATTGCGGCGGCGGCGCCGCCGGTCTACAGGAATATGACGGATAAACGGCGCGAGGCCAAGATGGAAAGAGCGGATACTCTGCTAATGGAGCGCGTCAATGCCCGTCTGGCGCAAACGCTTCCCGAGGCAATGGAGCCGTTGGCGGCGGCGCTGGGAGGAGATCGATGAAATATTGCTACGCAACATTGGTTCTCATGCCGTTCCTGGCCAATGGCGTCTTAAGGGCGCAGCAGATTCCAGGCACAGTGTTTAACGATCCGGCTCCGCATCCGGAGCGCCCCGCGATCCTGGAAAATACGCTGCCAGGCGGCGCGGCCGGAAGATGGTGGCGCAACCCGCTTTTGATGCATAGGCTGGGCTTGACGCCGGATCAGCAAAAGAACATGGATGAGATATTCGATCAGAGCCGTTTGAAGCTGATCGATCTCACCGCGGCCCTGGACAAGGAAGAAGTGGTTCTGGAGCCGTTGGTGGACGCCGATCAGCCGGATGCGCCGAAAGTCCGTGCGCAGATCGACCGCATCGCGCAGGCGCGTGCCGAGTTGGAAAAGGCCAATGCCAGCCTGCTGTTGGGAATCCGGCTGATTCTTACCCTGGGTCAATGGAGAGAGCTGGAGCTGCATCCGAATATCTCAGGGCCGTGGAATAGGCGGTTTCAAAATCGCTCCGACGATTCGTCCGCGTCTCCCGCACGAAAGAAGGAACAGCAATAGTGGGAGGACTCATGATGAAAAGCCTTGCGCTCTGTCTCATTTTGCCGGCAGCGCTTCCGGCCCAGGCGCAGACAACCGTGACGGCCCGGCCCGCATTCGAGGTCGCATCGGTCAAGCCGCATCCCCCGGCGCCCGGCCCTCTTCGTTCTTCGTCGAGCGTCGAGCCGGGTGGAATCAATTTCACCGACGTCACTCTCAAAGGCTGCATCCGAGCGGCGTACGAAGTGCAACCCAACCGCATCTCAGGCGGACCGGATTGGATAGCATCGGATAGATACGATATTGTCGCCAAAGCGGCGTCCGCTGTGCCCAAGGCTCGACTCTTGCTGATGCTGCAGACGCTGTTGGAAGATCGCTTTCAGCTCCGGCTGCATCGCGAGACGAAAGAGCTTCCCATATATGCGCTGGTGGCCGGAAAGAACGGGCCGAAAATCCACCCTGGAAAGGAGGATGGCGAGACCGAAATTGGGGGTGGCGCTCACTTGATCGACTCCCGTGGGATGACTATGAAGGCTCTGGCGGGCGTTCTGTCTCGTCTTTCGGAAGAGGTGGATCGCCCGGTATTCGATATGACTGGGCTCGCCGGCGTTTTCGATGTGACTTTCGATGTTGAGATGGAGGATAAGTCCGCGACCGGCGCCGATTCCAGCCAGTCCATCTTCACGGCATTGCAGGAGCAGCTCGGACTGAAGCTGGAACCGCGAAGGGGCCCGGTGGAGACTCTCGTCATCGACCAAGCCGTGAAAGCCTCCGGTAACTAAGTACACCGTTTCGAAAGTTCGGACACGTATTGCCAGACCGCTTGCCGACGGGGCGCCCTCTGGGCCCGGCTCCGTTCGGAGCCACTACCGTGAGGGAGTGGTCGCCAAGAGCCGGCTCCCCACATCGGTTAAGCGCTCCCTACCCGGACCCTCGATTGCGTAAGGCTTTCGATCACGCGAGCCAGCTCTTCAGGACGGATGGGTTTTGAGACATACCCATCCATGCCCGATTCCAGAAAGCGTTCCAGGTCGCCCTTCATAGCGTGCGCAGTTAACGCCATGATCGGCATATGGAGTCCCGTTCCGCGCTCCCTGGCCCGGATGGCAGCCGTTGCCGCGAGGCCATCCATGACTGGCATCTGCACGTCCATCAGAATGAGATCGAATGGCTCCCGGTCGAATGCGGCCACGGCTTGCGCGCCGTCGCCAGCCAGGGCGACCGAGTGCCCGGCCTTCCGGAGCAGACTCATGACCAGTCGCTGGTTGATCGCATGGTCCTCAGCCACCAGAATGCGAAGCGCGCCATGGTTATTCTTTGGCGAACGGTGGGCCGGAGCTGGCCCTGGAGTTGGCCCCTTCCGCCCCGGCTCGCAGTCCGGACTCAGCACGCGAGAAATGGCTCGCCGTAGCTCGGATCGCTTCACCGGCTTCAGCAGGCGCGCATCCGGCGCAATATCGCGCGCAGTATCGCGCGCAATCTCGCGCGTAGTATCGCGAGCAGGAGCGCCATCGCCGCGGGCGCCCGCGGAGGTCAAGAGCAGGATGCCGATGCCCTGGAGCTCGCGCCGTTCCCGAATGCGCTCGACCAGTGTGGCGCCCTCCATCTCCGGGATCTGGCTGTCGATAATCGCCAGCCGGAAGGGCCGGCCGGCGCGATTGGCTTCTTCCAAGGCTGCAAGCGCGGCCGTGCCGCCGGCGGCGCAAACCGGCTGGCAACCCCAGTGAGCCAGTATCCGGGCCAGAATGGCGCGACTTGTGGCGTTGCCATCCACCACCAATACGCTCACATTCTCCTGACCGGCCGGCGCCTCTGGTGGGGCGGGGTTTGCACACATGCCGAAGACGGCCGTGAAACGGAACACGGAACCGGGCCCACCGGCGGCCCGTTGAGGCTCGTTCCAAGGACTCTCCAAGGTGATGCGGCCCTGCATCATGCCGGCCAGCTTGGATGAGATCGCGAGGCCCAGGCCGGTACCGCCAAAGCGCCGCGTGGCGGAGCCGTCCGCTTGCTCGAATGGCTCAAAGACAATCTTCTGCTTTTCCGCGGGCACGCCGATCCCGGTATCGCATACCGAGAACTCCAGCGTGACGTGGCTGCCGGTGGTTTTCTCCGTGCGGACACGCAACGCCACTTCGCCGCGCTCGGTGAACTTGATGGCGTTGCCGGCCAGGTTGACGACGATCTGGCGGAGCCGGCCGGGATCTCCAGTCAAGGCGTCCGGCACATCCGCGGCGATGTCGCAAAGCAGCTCCAGGCCGCGCCCATGAGCCCGGAAGGCAAGTGCTTGCAGCGTGTCTTCCAGACAATCGCGCAAGCCGAACTCCACCGGCGAGAGATCCAGCTTGCCCACCTCTATTTTCGAAAAGTCGAGAATGTCGTTGAGGATGGTGAGCAGCGAATCGCCGGACTGCTTGATCGCCGTCAAGTACTCGCTCTGTTCGGCGGAGAGCTCGGTTTCTAGCGCCAGTCCCGTCATGCCCAGGATGCCGTTCATGGGAGTGCGGATCTCATGGCTCATGTTCGCGAGAAACTCGCTCTTGGCGCGGTTGGCGCTTTCCGCGGCGCACTTGGCCCGCCCTAACTGAAGGTGCCGCAGGACGGCCAACGCCGCCAGCGTCAGGCTGATCAGCGTACCCAGCGCGCTGACGATCAGGAAACCGATCTGCAGGTACCAGGGCTGCGGAACGGAAAACTCGAAAGAAGGAGGAGCCGGATCGATGTTTCCATTGCGATCCATGGCGCGCACCTCGAAGCGATGACGGCCCACCCCCAGCCGATGGAAGCTGGCGTAGTTGGCCGCCGCGAATCCGGACCACGGCCAGCCATCCAGCCGGTACGAAAACAGCAGCCGTGAGGCTGGCGTGTACTGCCACTTGTCCACGCCCGAGAACAAAAGTTGCGCATTCCCATCCGGAGAGGCCTGAGCGGAGTTGTGTTGGGCCGAGATTGCGGCCCGCGGCGGGTCGGTATCCGCATCGGAATGATACAGGCCGATGCCGCGGTCGGTGCCCGCCCAGATTCGGCCCCGGCTGTCTTCGAAGACCTTCCACGCCGTCGAGGAGGGAAGCCCGTCTTCCAGATCGTTGCCGATCCAGGCGCCGTTTTTGCGGCGGTGCACTCCCGTGCCCGAGGCCACCCACAATGTTCCGTCGCGCGCGGTCATCATGCTGCGGACGGAGTCCAACCCATCGCGCAATAGGGACCAGGTCCGCCCGTTAAACTCCTGGAGCTTGTCGCGCCCTCCTACCAGGATGGCTCCCTCAGGCGTTTCGCTCATCGAGAAAGCCCCGCTGCCGGTGAATCCTCCGGCGGAGTCGATGAGGCGCAGCCGCTTTCCCTCCAGCCTCGCCAGCGACGAGGCGCCGCCCATCCAGGTATCGCCTTGCGAAGTCGTGCGAATCCACCGGATATCGCGAATCTTGTTCTCGGGAAACAGCTCCATCACCGGAAGAAAAGTTTTCCCGTCGAAGACCTCAAGCCGATTGACAATGCGGTCCGGCGCCAGCGTGTGGACCCATAACTTGCCGTCCGGACGCGCCGCGATCATGCGAATCTCGGTCCCGGCGGGATGCTGGATACGGCTGAATTCTTCCCGCGCCGGATCGAATACCAGGATGTAGGACTCGCCAAACATTCCGATCGCAATCCGGCCATCGGGTAAGACTATGAGGTCCTCAGTGCGGTAATTATCGGAATGGCCGCTTCCGGGGAACGGATAGTTCTTCCAACGTTCATGGTCCAGCAGCAGCAACGAGTTCGTACAGTCGAACCATAAGCGGCCATGGCCGTCCTCTACAATGGCATGCACCGGGGTTTCTATGCGGGGAGCTCCGGGCGGGGCTCTCCAGATCGCCGGGGCATACTTCGCTATGCCGGTCTTGGCGCCAACCCAGAAACCGCCGTCCGGCAAGGTCCAAACGTCCTGGATGCCGCCGGACGAAATCACGTCCGTGGCGGCCGCCTCTTTCCGGCCTCCGGACAATCGAAAAAGCCCCGTCGCTTCTTCGATCCAGACCGTGCCGTCTTCACCGGGCCAGCCTTGCACCACATCGGCGGAGCCGGTTGGCACGATCTGCCAGCCAGCGCGGCTGAAGCGCACCAACACCCTCCGGTTGGCGGGCGGGGCAATGGCGGTCAGGAAAACTTCGCCGTTTTTTCCGGGAAAGGGGTGGTGCAGCTCGCGGAGGCCAAGAGCCGATGGCCGCCATACGGATGACGTCTGGGTGGTAGGATCCCACCGCATCAGGCCGTAACTGGCGGTGATCCAGACGGCGCCATCGGCGGCCGCCGTCATGGCATCGAATTGTCCCACTCCCGTTGCAGCAGCCTGTTGGACGGCCACCGCACGCCCCTCGCGGGCATCGTACTGGAGCAGACGATCCGGCAGCAGAATCAGAACCCGTCGACCCGCCAGAGCCACCAGGGGAGGCCCTTTTTCGGTGAGCGCCGCCGCCGCCAGATCCGGAATAGGATGCAGCGCCCATTGGCCGTTCCGAAGTTCCCGCAGTCCCTCCGGGTCGGGTATCCAGAGCTCGTGCGAGGGGCTCTCGTATACGCGGCTAAGAGTGCAGATCTGCTTCTGTGCCTGGTAGTTCGGAAGCGTCAGAATCCGGTACCCATCCAAGGAACTCATGAACGGGACCTCGCCGTGTCGAGCCCAGACCTGTCCCGCAGCGCCGGCCGTAATGGCGGTTGTAAACGATTCGGGCAATCCGTCGGCGGCTTTCCAGAACCTCCAGCCAAAGGTACTTTGCGCGAACACGCCTCCAGGCGCTGCCAGGAGCAGTGCGATCACGACGAAGTTCGATAGTCTGGCAGCGCGGATCGGCGGCTTGGCCCTGGCACGGAAAGCGTCCACACTGTACCTATCGGCGATTCGCGCGGATGGAATAGGGCGGCGTTGGCTGCGGGCTTCGTGCGCTATGGACAGGCGATATCCGGAACGTTCTGGCGCACGCCCCCAGTCTCCCCAGCGGGATGCCTAACCGTTTTGGAGATTTCGCGGCTCTGTAAGCGGAAATCGCCCCTGGGGAGCAGTGAAAGATATCGCGTTCACACGATTGTGAAAGCTGCACGCATGAGTGCGCCGCATGAATGCGTGCGCCACGTGTTTGGCCAGCGCTGCCATAGCTACTGAGAAGCTGGAACGAATCTGACGTTCACATATATATGGCTGCCGCCGCCAAAGTGCATCTTCTTGACCAAGTCCAATGCGGATTGCGTCAGTGAGGGGTTCGCGGCGGCCGATAATTCCGCTTCCACCACATTGCCTTGCCCGTCAAGCTGGGCGTGAATCATTACGGGCTGAACGGTATCTCCGGACGTGGAGCCGGGAACATTGAGCGGTATTTTCATCGCCTTGCTCAACGGTATCACCGGACGGGCAGTCAACGTCATCTGGGGCGTCGGCGTGAGCAGGGATTGGTCGCCGGCGGAGGGATCTGTAATGCTGAAATCGCCGTCGACAGCTTGGGCGCCGGCAACATACATCGTAATCCGGTCCGGCATGGATTTTCCATGAAACTGCAAATTCTTGGTATAGCCGAAAACGGCGTATGCCCCGGGAGCATCGGAGTGAGTCTGCAACAGGCCGGAGTCGTTCGCAACGCAATATTCGTTCTCTTCCCATAGACGCGACTGAGTTTGAGCTGCCGGTCCAGTTACATTGGAAAGAAGAATACACGTGACCGGTTTGCCGTTCCACTGAGCGGCGGACGTCCGGATTTGGCCTTCCCCTGCGTCGTTAATTTCCGTCACCCACAGGAACTCATTCCGCAGCATATGCGATCGCATAGGTATCAGGGAGACAGGCTGCTGGTCGGCTCTCTGCCCGGAATAGCCGATGCGCACCAGCGAGTAATTGCCAATACTCTCGGTGACCCGCCAGGTTTGTCCCGACATCCAGATCTCAGTAAGCTCGCCGGCGCCGGTATAAGTCAAATTGCCGCTCGCAGTGAAGGTTACCTTGAAGGAGAACGGGTTCATCTTTGGCTGGTGGGAGACGCCATTATCCGCCGCACGGCGCAGCAAAGCCAGAGCCGCGGAACGTTCGGCCGGCGTGGAGGCCGCTTGAACCGGGCCGGTGACCAGCTCGTGAGAATCCGCTGGAACCGGCGCGGTGGGAAGTGAGGCCGCAGCCGCATCTACGCGATTTGCTATCCGCTGAGGCGGCGCTTGAAACGCCATCAAGACCGGCTCCTCCGCAGTCCGCTTGACCGGAGCGGAGGTCGGCTTCACGGTGGCTTCAGGCGCCGCTTTCGCCGCCTCCCGCGGCTGAATGGCAATTGGCGCCGGTGGGTTGTCCGTCTGCGATTCGGCCGCCTCCTCCTGGATCTGCGGACGGCCGATCAAGGGGAACGATGCGACCGCTAACCAACCGGCGAATGCCAGAATCGCGGCCATGGAAACGTACGACGAGAGCAGCTTGAACTTAGACATGGAAATGCTCGCGGTCTGCTTGTTGGCGCCAGCCGTCCAACCTTGGCTGCATCCCGTAATCGTTACCCGTCACGTAAGACTCACTGGCGTCGGTGGGAGCCGGTTTTTCGGTTTTCATTCTCTCTACTGACTAATAACTTAGTCAGTGGTTTGGCCAAAGTCAAGGGGGAAATTCCGGGACAGGCCGCGCCTTCGGCGCATCGACCGGCCAGGAGGCCTGTCGTACCTGACGTTTGTCACCCCCAACTGCTGACACTCCACACTGGCCCCCGCTCTCAATTCGGCGCAGCATGAATTCAGGAGGCAATCATGCCAGTCGCTGGACCAGTCGCTCAACCAGTCGCTGAACTACGCGGCATCACCAAGAACTACGGCGCCATCGCCGCTCTGCGCGGAATCCATCTCACTATCGAGCCTGGAGAACTCGTCGCCCTGCTCGGCCCTAACGGCGCCGGGAAAACCACCGCCGTCCGCATCCTGCTGGGGCTCACGCCGGCCACCTCCGGTCGGGCCGCCATCTTCGGACATCATCCCGCCAGCCGCGAAGCGCGCCTGCGCCGCGGCGCCCAGTTGCAAGTCGCCAAAGTGCCCGAGACCCTGCGCGTCCGCGAGCACATCGAGTTGTTCTCGAGCTACTACGAGAACCCGCTGCCCTTCGCGGAAACCATCGCCGCCGCGGGTCTTAAGGGCATCGAGAACCGCCTGTTCGGCGATCTCTCCGGCGGACAGCGCCAGCGCGTGCTCTTCGCGCTCGCCATCTGCGGCAACCCGGGCCTGCTGCTGCTGGACGAGCCCACTGTCGGGCTTGACGTGGAAGCGCGGCGCGGCCTGTGGACGCGCATCCGCGAATACGTCGCGCGCGGCGGCAGCGTGCTGCTGACCACGCACTATCTGGACGAGGCCGACGCGCTGGCCAACCGCATCGCCGTCATCAACCAGGGGCGCATCGCCGCCGAAGGCACGCCCGCCGAAATCAAGGAGCGCGGCGCCGCAGCCGGCCTGGAAGACGCGTTCCTCGCCATCATGAAAGAATCTTCGCTACAGGAGGTAGCCTAATGCTCCGCATCTATTGGATGGAAAGCAAAACCGAGTTTCTGAAATTCATTCGCATGCGCGCCTACGTGGTATTCACGGTGCTATTCCCGTTGATGTTCTATTGCTTCTTCGGGCTCGCGATGGGTCAGCAACAAAGCATGGCGCAGCAGCAGGGCCCCGACGCCATGCCGCCCATGGCGCGGTATCTGCTGGCAACATACGGCGTGTTCGGCGTCATGGGCGCCATGCTCTACGGCTTCGGAGTCGGCGTGGCCGTGGAACGCGGACTCGGCTGGCTGGAACTCAAGCGCGCCAGCCCCATGCCCCCGGCCGCGTACCTCATCGCAAAAGGCGTGGTGTCCCTGTCGTTCGGCGGCCTCGTGGTGGCGCTGCTGTTCGCGATAAGCGCCGCATTCGGCGGCGTGCGCATGCCGCCCTTGCAGTGGCTGGAGCTGGCGGCAACGCTGATCGCCGGAGCCATTCCGTTCTGCGCGCTAGGACTGATCATAGGTAACCTTGCCGGTCCCAACTCCGCCTCGGCCGCCGTGAATAGCATCTATATGCCGATGGCCTTCTGCGGCGGGCTGTGGATTCCGTACGACTTTCTACCCCACGGCATCCAGCATTTCGCCGTGTTACTGCCTACGTTCCACTTTGCGCAACTCGCGCTGGCTGTGCTGCACGCGCCTATCCAAGGATCGATCGGCGTGCACGTGGAGGCTCTTGCCGCCTTCACTTTGATATTCTCCGGACTGGCATGGATACTGCAGGTGCGCGGACGCGAGAAGATGTACGGATAGGGCTACCATGCGGCTGCTACCCAAAGATCAGGACTGGACCCCGTACGCCTACCTGATCTATCTGCTGTTTTTCGCTACCGCGCCGTTGTTCTATCCCATGCCGGTATGGCAGGGCGCGGCGACGGTCGCAGCCACGCTGGTTTTTCTTCCGCTGTACTTCTGGGCATACTGGCTGCGCGGCTATAGCGCGCTCGTGGTGATCGGCGCGTTCGTCTTGATCGGCAGCGTGTTCGCACCCATCAACCCCGGCGCTTCGGTCTTTTTCGTTTACGGCGGCAGCTTCCTGGGTAAAGCCTTCGACACGGCCACGGCCTACCGCATGCTTGCCGGGATGCTGGCCTTAATTGCGCTCGAATCGTGGATCTTTCAATTCTCGCCGTATTTCTGGATTCCGGCGCTGGTGTTCACCGCGTTGATCGGCTCCGTCATCGTTCAGCAGATGCGCGGAAAGCGCTTGAATCAGGCCCTGGTCATGGCGCAGGACGAGGTGGCGCACATGGCGCAAATAGCCGAACGCGAACGCATCGCGCGCGACCTGCACGACATCCTGGGACATACGCTCTCGGTGATCATTCTCAAATCGGAGCTGGCCTCGCGGCTCTCTGCCACCCACCCAGCGCGCGCCGCCGATGAGATCCGCGACGTGGAACGCATCGCGCGCGACGCCCTTTCGCAGGTACGCGCCGCGGTGCGCGGCTACCGCTCCGCCGGAATCGCCAGCGAGTTGAAATCCGCGCGCGAGACGCTGGAAACCGCGGGCATCCGGGTGGAAATACAAATCGACACGCAGATCGAGATGCAGATCGATGCGCCCGCATTCTCCGCGGCGCAAGAGGGCGTGATCGCGCTGGCGTTGCGCGAGGCCGTCACCAACGTGGTCCGTCACGCCCAGGCCACTTTCTGCCGTCTGACGCTGCGGCGAAACGGACCTTACTGCGAATTGGAAATTCAGGACAACGGCCGCGGAGGAATCGCCGATGAAGGCAGCGGCCTGACCGGCATGCGCCAGCGCGTGGAAACTTTGGGCGGCGAGCTGGAGCGCGACGGCTCGCACGGCACGCTGCTGCGCATACGGGTGCCGGTATGAGCAGCCGCGTAGTGATCCGCGTAGCGATCCGCGTGGTGATTGCCGAAGATCAGGCGATGGTCCGCGGCGCGCTGGCGGCGCTGCTCTCCACCGAGGGCGACATCGAAATCGCCGGGCAGGCGCAAAACGGACGGGAAGCTCTGGAGTTGGTGATCGCCTCTCCGCCCGACGTGTTGCTCACCGATATCGAAATGCCCGAGCTGACCGGCCTCGAGCTGGCGGCCGAGATCAAGAAGCGCCGCTTGCCCGTGAAGGTGGTCATCCTGACCACTTTCGCCCGCGCCGGATACCTTCGCCGCGCGCTCGACGCCGGCGTCTCCGGATATCTGTTAAAGGATGCGCCCGCGTCCACGCTGGCCAACGCCATCCGCCGCATCAAGACCGGCGCCCGCGTCATCGACCCCGAGCTTGCCGCCGAAGCGTGGACCGAAGCCGACCCGCTGACCGACCGCGAACGCCAGGTGCTGCGCTACGCCGGCGAAGGCGAAGCCAGCGCGGATATCGCCGCGCGCCTGAATCTTTCGGAAGGCACGGTGCGCAATTACCTTTCGGAAGCTATTAGTAAGTTGGGCGCTTCCAATCGGACTGAGGCCGCACGTCTGGCGCGGCAAAAAGGCTGGCTGTAGGCTCTGTGGGGCAGCCAATCCTGGCTGCAACCGGCTTTCAGCCGGTTCTCATGGATCTGCGCGCATAAGCGAGCCGGACGACGGTTTCACCCTCGCAGCGAACGCCCGCTCGTTAACGCGCGCTGCTCCGAAAACAACCGTACACTGGAAAAATGGATTGGCAAATCGACGCCGCCGAAGCCCGTGTCCTCGGCGCGCTCCTCGAAAAAGAGATCACCACGCCCGAATACTACCCGCTCTCATTGAACGCGCTGGTCAACGCCTGCAACCAGAAATCGAATCGCGATCCGGTGTTTTCCTTCGACGAAGGCACGGTGGAAGTCGCGCTCGAAGGCTTGCGCACCCAGGGCCTCGCCGTGCGCATCAGCGGAGAGAGCCGCGTCCCCAAGCACGCCCAGCGATTCACCGAAAAGTTCAACCTGGGCAGACGCGAAGCCGCCGTTATGTGCGTGCTGATGCTGCGCGGACCGCAGACTCCCGGCGAATTGCGCGGCCGCACTGAGCGCCTCTTTCAGTTTGACGGTCTGGAGGCCGTGGAGCACACTCTGCAGCACCTCACCGAAATGGAATGGGTCCGCAAGCTTCCGCGCCAGGCCGGATCGCGCGAATCGCGCTTCGCACATTTGTTTTCGGGCGATGTGGAATTCGAGGCGGATGTAGCCGGAACCGCCGCCGAGACGGCCGCCGCGCCCAACCCGCACAGCGCCGCGGCCGGTCCTACGTCCGCCGCGCTCGATCGCATCGCCGCGCTCGAAGCCCAACTAACCCAGTTGCGCCGCGAGTTTGACGAATTCCGCAGAGGCTTCGAATAACATGCCGGAATTCTTCGGGTTGCGGGGATCATGGGGCGACGCCCAGGGCATGGCCCCGCGCCACTTCGACGCGGTCCTGATCCCTGGCGGCGGATTGACCGATTCCGGCGAGCTGCCGCCCTACGTGATCGCCCGCCTGAACCGCGCGCTGGCGCATCCGGCGGCGTATTTCATCCCGCTCAGCGCGGGCACGCCACACAGGCCGCCGCCCCTCGATGCGCGCGGCTATCCCATCTACGAGGCTTTGCCCGCCGCCCGCTATCTGCGCGAGCATGGCGTTCCCGAGCGGCGGATTCTGACTGAGACCTTCTCTTACGACACCATTGGCAATGCGTTCTTCACCCGGCTGGTACACGCCGAGCCGCGCGGATTGCGTCGGCTGCACGTCGTCACCTCCGGATTTCACATGCCGCGCACCGAGGCTATTTTCCGCTGGGTGTTCGGCATCGGCCCGTCCGGCGGCTATGAACTCTCCTTCGAAGCGGCGGAAAACGCCGGCATCCCGGACGAGGCGCTAGAGCATCGCGCGGCCAAGGAACGCGCCAGCCTCGATGAGGTGGTCGCGCTCGCGCATCGCATCGCTACTTTGCCTGAATTGCATGAATGGATGTACACGGAGCACGCAGCCTACGCGTGGTTCCTGCGGGAGGACGCCTATCGCCCCGTTGCCGGTCCGCTGGCCGAGACCTACGGAAAACTGAAGTGATACCATACGCCCGAAGACTATGCTGAAAGACTGGCTGAAAAACTGGCTCAAAACCTGTGCCCTGTTACTCACTCTCGCCGGCGCGCTTGCCGCGCAAACCGCGCGCCCCATTGTGCTGCATGCCGCGCGGTTGATCGACGTCGAAACCGGCCGCGTCATCGCGCCCGCGGAAGTGCTGGTGCGCGGCGGCCGCATCGCCGAGGCCGGAACTTCCGTCACTCATCCAGCCGGCGCCGAAACCCTCGACCTGGGCGGCCGCACGCTGCTGCCTGGCCTCATCGACGCGCACGTTCATCTGTTCCTACACCCCGGCGCCGAAGATCTGCAGACAGTTCAGGAATCCGTGCCGCAGCGGACCATCATCGCCTTGCTGGCCGCCAAGGACGACCTCATGGCCGGCTTCACCGCCGAGCGCGACATGGGTACCGAAGGCGCTGGCTCGGCCGATACCGCCGTGCGCAACGCCATCGACCAGGGCCTTTTTCCCGGCCCCCGCCTGCGCATCAGCGGCAACGCCATCGACCTGTTGGGCGGCCACGAAGACGCCATCAATTTCAACCCCGACCAGCGCGTGCTGTCGAACGCCACTTACGCCAACAGCGCCACGCAGATTGTGGAAGCGATGCGCCAGCAATATAAGGAAGGCGCCGATTTCACCAAGATCTACGAAACCGGAAAGGACGCGCTGGTGGATGGCCGCCTCTCCACGCCCTACCAGTACACCGAAGAGGAGCTTGCCGCCGCCGTCAAAGAAGCCGCGCGCGTGGGCAAGCGCGTGGCCGTTCACGCCACCGGCGAGCCGGGGACGCTGTATGCCGCGCGCGCGGGCGTGGCCTCCATCGACCATGCCCACCAGCTCAGCGACGAGACCATGCGCCTGATGAAAGAGCGCCAGATCTTCGCCGTTCCCACGTTTACCATTTCCGAATACTTCGCCGATCACGCCGCCACGCCCGCCATGGAAGCCTACGAGCGTAAGATGCTCGACTTGCACGCGCAGGAATTCCGCAAGCAGCTCGCCGCGGGCGTGCCCATGGCGGTAGGGTCCGACGTTGGCCCGTTCCCGCACGGCACGCAGGCGCGCGAATTCGTGCTGATGGTGAAATACGGCATGACGCCGCTGGCCGCGCTGCAGGCGGGCACGCTCAACGGCGCAAGACTACTCGGCTGGCAGGGCCAGATCGGCGCGGTGAAAGCGGGCTATCTGGCGGATATCGTCGCCGTGGAAGGCAACCCGCTGGAAGATATCGCCGCGCTGCAGAAAGTCACTTTCGTGATGAAGAGCGGCATCGTATTTCGCCAGTAACGTGGAGGCCCTGCCCTTGGGCGATAAAACAAGGCCCTTTGCCACCATCCAGTCTTGGGGGAGCCGATCCAGTGGCTAACCAAAGCCTGCCCTGCCGTCTCACTTCGCCCACACCAGAAGATTAGCATCCCGCACCGGGACGCCGCCCACGGAAATGGATAACGGGATCGCTCCGGTAAGATTCGCGGGCAGGCGGATAGCCACCAGCCAAGCCCCCGAAATTGCGCCGGGTAAGGCGGTGGCTGAGACCACTGGCGCCGGCAGCCCGTCGCCGGAAGCGCCAATGGTCAGACTCAGCGGCGCGCCGGGATTCGGCGTAATCGCGCCAGTGACCTGCGTCGGCGAAGTCACTCCCAGGCCGGCGAGAATCAGCATCACCACGGAGCCTGGCGCCGCGGGGTTGGGACACGCATTACGAGAGCCGTCGGCGTTGAATGCGATCGGTAGCGCTCCGCCCTCCACGTAGCCGAGACTATTGAGGCAACCCGCTAGCGAAGCGATCTGCGTCACGGTATCGAGAAACGCCACCGGGTTGCTGGTCACAATCGGCAGCGTGCGCGAATCCGAAAGGTCCAGTTGAGTGGATGCGAATGCGACGTTGGCCTGCGCGGCCCCCGCGATTTCAAAGGGCGCCTGGAGATTGATCTGCTGCGGGCTGACGTAAAGCAACGGGCTGCCGATTCCATTGATTGCGACGCTGATGCCGTCGAGCGATGTCGCGAACTGGTCCGGAGTCTGGGCGATCACGCCGCCGGATAAGCGCTCGCCGAATATGGTGAGTAACTCGCCGGGCGCGATGGAAGTTACCGGCTCCAAATCCGCCGCATCCAGGATGCACGCGATTGGAGCCGGCGGCGCCGTGGGGTCGAAGGCGACCAGATCGGCGCCAGTCCACGCCAGCAGTGCGTTGGCAGTGGCATCGTAGGCCAGTATGCTCCCGGGCGCGGCTCGGGCGGCGCCGGCCTCGGTTGCATCGGCGCTCATACGCGTCGCGTAAGTTTGAGGCAGACACTGCGAGGGGAAACCGTCGAAACCGGGCAGATCGGGAGACCCCGCGCTGCCGGAGAGATAGATTGCGTTGGCGGTGAACGCGGCGAATGAGATGGTGTCCGTCTGGGTTCCACTGAAGTAAGTCGAATAGATCAGGCCCGTCCCCGTGGCATTCAACTTAGTCAGGTAACCGCTGGCCGGCGGCGGAAAGATGCAGAAGAAGAGACACGTTTGCGGGGGAGAAGGCGCGTTGGCGATGTACAGCGGCTCGAATGCGTTGGAGGTGGTCGGGTAGTCCGGTGAGTTAGTGGTTCCGGCCACGAAGGCGTCTCCCTGCGAATCCACGGAAATGGCGGCGGGCGTGGCGCCGTATGAGCCGTTGAGATAGGTGGAGTAGACGATCTGGGTGAGACTTGCGTTGAGTTTGGTTACATACTGGTAATCGCACGCGAAAGCGAGTTGAGCGTCGCCGCCGCACGCTTGCAATTGAAAGTTGCTTTGGAATGCGCCCGGCGTGATGGGAATCGTGCCGTTGGCGCCGAACTGCGCGCCGGCGATATAGACGCTGCCCTGACCGTCCAGCGAGAGACGGCCACCAACGCCGCGGACGGCGGCGAGCAGTTTACCACCCGTGACGTCGAGCTTCATGACGAAGAAAGCATTGGTATCGGTGCTGTTGAATGGCGCGTCGGGAGTGGTGGGAAAAACGCCGCCGATAGCCTGGCCGGAGACAATGGCTTCGCCCGCGGAATCCACCACAAGGCCGTTCAAGCCGGGGTCGATTAAGGCGCTGCCGCCGATGAAAGTGGCATAGACCACCTTGCCTTGCGCATCCACCTTTGCGACGAAAGCTTGCCCGCTGGCGGCTTGGAAGGTGGTCTGGAGGGCGCCGGCCGTAACCGGGAAATCCTGGGAGGTAGTCTGGCCGGAGATATACCCGGCGCCGGTAGAATCGATATCGATCGCGACCGCGACGTCGGTTTGGCTTCCAGCGAATGTGGTGGAATACAGGACCGCTCCGGTGGGGCTTAGCTTGGCCACGAAGGCGTCGGCGGCAGGCAACGTTCCCTGATAGCCGGCAATATAGATGTTGCCGGTACCATCGGTCTTGACTGCGGTGACGGTACTGTTGGGCATATGCGCCAGCGTGGTGGATGGTCCGGCAGCGCGGGCGATCAGCGAACAGACAGCGAAAATAAGTAACAACGGTTTCATGGGGACTCCTGGGGCTAAAGGGAGGGACGCGAGACTCCGAACTACGGCCTCGATGCCAGGGTATCACGCTATTGCTTGCAGACGTTGACGTAGTATAAATCCGTCGCCACCTGGAAGTCGTCCTTCTTGAGCGGTGTCTTCATGGTCTTCCGGCAGCTCGTAAGGATCGAGTGGCAGGTTGCCGAGCCTGTCGGAAAAATGCTGGTAGCGGCTGATGTTCAGCGAGACGTCGTAGTTGTTGATGGGGTGCTGCACCAGCCAATCCCAGCGGGTGTAGCCGTCGCCCAGATCGGTCTTGCCCATGAACTTGCCGTTCGAGACATCCACCAGATCGTTGGGAATCGCTGCGCTGATTTGCATGTTCTCCGCTTCGTCGCGCCACTGGTCTTTGTCGGGCCGCCAGAGACTCGCGCCCGTGCCTTCGCACGCGGCGTTGATCGAGGGATGGCCGGATGAATCTTTCTTGAATGCGATGCCGCCGAACCGGCCCGTTTCGAGCGGATTTCCCGAGTAAGAAGTCGATGCTATAGACGCGGCCGGCGCGGCGCGTCTCCGGGAAATCCACGAAAACGGCGACGGAATCGCGCTCGTACTTGAGCGGAGTCTCGCCCAGCAGAATCTTATCGATGTTGAGCGCGGCGTGCAGGTCGAGCTGGATGCGCGTGCCGTCCTGCAGTCTCTTGAAGCGGATGGTGTTCTTTCCGTCGAGGAACTCTTTCTCGGAATCGACGCGGATATCGAGGCGGTCGCCGAGGGCGCGCATCCCAGATCGGTTACGCACACCTGATTGATGTTGACATCCGACAACAACCGGAGTAATGTTGCTGTAGGCAATCGACACTATGAGCCGGCAAATCCGTCTCGATCTCCTCCAAGGTACGCTCGATCTCCTGATTCTGCGAACTCTGCAGGCAGGGCGGATGCACGGGTGGGCTGTCTCCGAGCGAATTCAGCAGATCTCTCAGGAAGTCTTGCGGGTCAATCAGGGATCGCTCTATCCTGCGCTGCATCGTCTGGAACATCAGGGCTGGATTGCGGCCGAGTGGGGCGTCTCGGAGCTGGGCCGCCGTGCCCGCTTTTATCGACTGACGGCTGCCGGACGCAAACAACTGGAGCTCGAGTCTCAAAACTGGGATAAGCTCACCGCGGCGATCGACAGAGTCTTGAGGATGGCGTGATATGAACCGGCACGACCTGATGTTGCGCTTGCGCGCGTTGATGTTTCACAAGCGAATCGAGCGGGATCTCGAAGACGAGCTTGCCTTCCATATCGAGATGCAGACCCGGAAAAACCTGGCGGCGGGGATGAGCGGGACGGAAGCTAAGCACCGCGCCCGGATTGAGTTTGGCGGGGCGGCGCAAGTTCAGGAGGAGTGTCGCGACGCTCGCGGGGTGGGGCTCATCGAGACTACCTGGCAAGATATCCGATACGCCATTCGGGGGTTCCGCCGCTCGCCCGTTTTTGTCTTAACAGTGGTTGCCACCATCGCCCTGGGGCTGGGGCTCAACACGGCGCTTTTCACCATCTTTAATACCACCTATTTCCGGCCTATAGGGGTACACGACCCCGGTTCCCTTTACGAGGCCTACTGGAGAGATCGCGCCGGCGGCTTTCCCGGCTTTAGCTGGCCGGAGTATCGGCAATTCCTCCCTTCGAATCCGGCGTTTTCCCAGGCGCTGGGCTACATGCCCGCTCAAGCCCGTCTGGACGGCCGTACGATACGCGGCGTCTTAGTGACTGGAGAGTATTTTCGCGTGTTGGGGGTGGGCGCCGCACTTGGCCGCACTCTGCTGCCCGAGGACTCCCCGGCGCCCGGACGCCAGCCGGAGATCGTTCTCAGTTACCGGGCTTGGCAAAGCCGGTTCCAGGGCGATAGGGCTGTCATCGGGAAAAAAGTTCTGCTTCGCGGATACCCGTTCGAAGTCGTCGGCGTGGCGCCCGCGGGATTTACAGGTCTGAGTGGCAGAGGACCTAACGAGTTCTGGGCTCCGCTCACCATGGCTGCGCTGTTCGACAGCGGACCCGATCTCTTTGGTCCGGAACACCCGCGCTCGCTCACTATTGTCGGACGCTTAAGGGGAGGATTCGGCGTGGGCCAGGCTCAAGCGGGACTGACTCTATGGGTACAGCGGTTGACGGAAGCCGGCCCCGATGCAGGGAAGGCAGTGCAAGCGTTTTTGTTGTCTCGGGCGACCAGTAAGCCATTGAACCTCACTACGGCCCTCGGTCTCTCATCGCTTCTGGCCGCTTTCTCGCTGGTTCTTCTAATGGCTTGCGCCAATGTGGCGAACATGATGTTGGCACGATCCATGTCGCGGCAGCGGGAGGTGGGCATTCGACTCTCCCTGGGCGCGGCCCGAGGGCGGCTCATCCGGCAACTGCTCACGGAGAGTATGCTTCTGGCTCTGCCGGCCGCGGCCGCCGGGATCGCTGTGTCACAGGCGATGATTCGGATTTGCGTACGGGTCTTACTTACGACGCTGCCGCCAGGCGCCGCGGATTTCGCCGCCAGGATACCGGAGTTGTCTCCGGACATTCGCGTTTACGGCTTTACCTTGGCTGCCGCCCTGGCATCGGCGATCGCGTTCGGCCTCGCTCCCGCGTTGCAGGCGACGCGAGCCAACGTCATACAGGCGGCGAAAGGCGATTTCGGCTGCGAGTCCCGGCCTTCGCGGCTCCGCAGCTCACTCGTGATTTGCCAGGTTACGGTTTGCGTGCTTCTGCTAGTTACTGCCGGCGTGCTTTTAAGGGGCGCCGACCGGATACATAGTCTGGACACTGCTCTCAGTACGCGGAACACGATCGAGATCGTAGTTCATGAGAAGTCTCGCGAGGCAGTCCTCAACCGGCTTTCCTCGGAACCCTCAGTGGAAGTTCTTGCGGCGGCCGAAAGCGCGCCAGTCGCCAGAAAACCGGCGGTTCCCGTCAGACCCGCCGAGGGTGGCGTAATTTTCGACAGCTTCGCCAACCATGTCTCGCCGGAATACTTCGGACTGTTCGAAATACCAATAGTGCGCGGCCGCAACTTTACCGCCGACGAAGCGCGCTCCGGAGCGTCAGTCGCAGTAATCAGCCAAACCGCCGCCCAGCGGCTCTGGCCGAATCAGGAAGTGGTAGGCCGCTCCCTGCGCCTGGTTCCGGATCGAAGGACCGAACCCGGTTTGCGGCGCTACCGGACAGTGAGTGTCATCGGGATCGCTCGCGATGAGATCAGCCGTTGGATCGATAGCGGAGAGGACAAGAGCCTCGTCTATCTCCCCAGCAACCCGCGCGCGGCAGGCAACCAGTTGTTTGTCAGCGTCCGTGACGATTTCGAGACTGCGAGACCAAGAATAGAGGCCGATATTTCGGCCATCGATCCGTCTGCGCTCGAAGAGATTCAAAAGCTCCAAGTCCGGGAATGGGTTGCGGAAGATGCCTATTACACGTTTCGGGTGGCGTATTGGTTATCGTCGGCGATCGGGCTGTTGGCGCTACTGTTGACTCTCTCCGGCATCTACGGAGTTCTCTCCTATGTGATATCGCAACGGACCAAGGAGATCGGCATTCGAATGGCGTTGGGCGCCACGAGTCGCTCAGTGACAGGCCTCGTGTTGAGGCAGTCGATGAAGCTGGCGGCCGCGGGCGCGTTGGCCGGCGGCCTGCTGGCGATGGGAATGTCGAGACTCTTAGCTTCGGCCCTGGTAATGATCGACACCTTCGATGGAGCGGCGTATATGGGAGGCGTGGGGCTGGTGCTGGCTACTTGCGCGGCGGCGGCCTATTTTCCGTCGCGACGCGCTTCGCGAATCGATCCGCTCACGACCCTTCGTCACGATTAGAAGTGCGGCCGCCGCAGGGCGGGAGGAAAGTGGCGCCTTCGACGTTCGCCATCTGCGGGACGAGGTCATAGCCGAAATCGCAGAGCTGCTGCTCGGGGAGCGAGTCGCTCGAAATACTCATCGGCAAGTAGGGCGGACCCCCTGGTCCGCGGCCGACCCCCCGGTCGGCCNNGGCCTCTCGGGGATCGCATGGGGCTGATATGACTGAGCGAAGAGCGGGTCCAGGGGGACACGCGCGGACCGGGGGGTCCGCCCCACATTGGCTGTCACTCAATTATGCGGAGTTCCATACAAATGCGTTCTCTGCGTTGCCTCAGCATCTTAGCGCCTCAGCGTCGAATTCGCAGTCCCGGCCTACTTCCAGGTCTCCCGATACTCCCACCGGCTGGGACGCATCGAGAGATACTGCACTACGCGCGGACGGGCGGCGCAATTGGGGCTGCTGCCGTGCGGAAGCGCCTGATGCCAGATAATCAGATCGCCGGCCTTGCCTGCAATGGGCGCCGGGCCAAGCTCGTAGAGATTCAACTCGCGTGGATTGACGCCGGGCGGAAGGCCGCTCAGCCACGATTCTATGCGGCGGTGGAAACCCGGCACGCAGGTGAAGGCGCCTTGATTCGCGTCCGTGTCCGTCAGGTAGAGGATGCCCTGGACGCCGAAGGGGATGGGACGAGCGAGGCTCACATCCCAGTGCAGAAACGGTCCGGGGAAGCTCCAGCCGGGGCGCTCGGGAGGATTGAAGCCGCCCTGATCCACGGTCGCCCACATATCGTCGCGGCCCCAGAGCTGCGCGAACGCGCGATGGATGCGCGCGGACTGGCGGTTGGCACAGAGCGCCGGATGGTGCAGCAGCGGAATCCAAATGCTGTGGCCCTGCGGCTGGCGATACCACGTCTGCGGGTTGGCGGGGTCGGCTCCGGTGAATTCGTAGATGGCGCGTGCGGCCGCCTCGCAATTTTCCGGCGGAACTGCGTGATGCAGAATCACGTAGCCGTTTTCCTCCCAGAAGCTCAGATCTTCGGGAGTCAGGGGCGGCCCGCCCGCAACCATATCCGGGGGCGCCGCGGCCACGGCATCGCCGGAAAGCGCCGCATTGATTCGCGCGATGCGCGCGGGCTCGATGGATCCACCGTTCTTTTCGAGAACCCACTGTTCGAATCGGTCGAATGTCGGCTCCGCGCCAATCAGATACTGCAACGTCTCATGTAAGCCCAAGCCGAGGCCGCAGATCAGGGTCTGGCTGGCAACCCACTCGGCGGGATCGGGCCCACCATTTGCTTGCCCGGCGCGGGCGGCCATCTGGCGCGACCAGAGGCGCTTCAAGTGACGGACGCCCAGTTGTCCGGTTTCGGCGGACCCGCAGATTGGCATCAGATGTACTGATACCTTGACCGGCGGCGGGCTGTCAATCGGGAAGATAAGGACTGTCACGAAATAAGCTTGCCGTTTCGAGATGGCGCGGGAGTGCCAAAACGCGTTCACACGAGTGTGAACGCTGCACGCATGAGTGCGTGCGCCACGACGGAGAGGACGGCGTATCATGGTTTAGCCGAAGGATGGCGCCGATGAAATCCGACAACGATACTCACCGCCGCGAGTTTCTGAAGACGGCCGTTGCCCTTCCCGCACTCGCCGGCCTCGCCGGACAGGCGGACGCACAGCAAACCGGGCTGGGCCCAGCCCCGAAGTTCAATGGCATTCAGATGGGTCCGCAAACGATTCTCGATGAGGGCATCGACCGCTGCCTGGACTTGATTCAGGAAACGGCGGGCATCAATGCGCTGATGGTGTATAGCCATACTTACCACGGCGACATTCGAAAGCCGCCGCAGTTACTCGCCACCGACCACGGCGTTCCGGTCCGCGACATGCGCAGCCGTAAGTTGCCGTGGGTCTGGGTCAAGCCGCACGAGGAATTCTACAAGGGGACGATCTTGCGCCACCAAAAAGTGGACACGAGCTTCGAATATGCGGACCGCGATCTGTTCGCCGAGTTAGTCGAGCCCTGCCGCAAACGCGGCATGAAGCTATACGCGAGGATACTTGAGGGAACCGGCCGCGAAGTAGCCCGCATGGTGGAGGGTTATTCGAAGGTGGAAACGGTGGATATTTACGGCCGGCCCACGCTGGTCCCCTGTTGGAACCATCCCGATTACCGCGCCTGGTGGAACGCCACCGTGGAAGACTTGTTCCGAAGCTATTCGCTGGACGGCCTGCAGTGGGGCGCGGAGCGTCAGGGGGTGTGCGACATGAAAG
>PLDF01000481.1 GCA_003135055.1 Bryobacterales bacterium
CCAAAACGGGCTAGAACTTCGGGCTAATTCCGTGACCGGCGCGCGTGGCTCATCGGAGCCGCGCGGGTCAGCAAGCGGTTTCACGATAGCACCGAATCTCGCGGTTCGCGGTACTGGTCCGCGGCCAACGCCCCGGCCGGCATTCGTTGACTGTCCGGTACTGTCGCTACGCGTCAATTTACGGAGGAGCTTTTGCGCTTCTTTCTCAGTGCAAGCCGAACCTCATGGCAGTTTGCCTCCAGCACCTTAGCCTTCTCAGCTAGTTTCTTGTATTCCTCGGCAGAGATACTCTTGACCGGATGCCGCAACTCGTAAGATGCGGCCACACACTCTTCATGGCATAGTCGAAGTTGCTCGACCAGCCGCTTTTCTTCGTCCAGGCTGGGGGCGGCCAGTCCCTCGCATTCCTCCAGCGCCGGCGCCACCACTGAGACATGAAACCGCTCAAGCTCATCGGGTTGGCCGCCGGCTTCGATGCGATGCCGGTACTCCTGCTGCCGCAACGTGATAGCGCTTGAGGGCGCGGCGGATCTCGTCCCGCACAAAATCTCGACCCATGCCTAACTAAATCATAATGGAACTCGACGCCGTTGTGTGTACACCCATCGCTTGAAATTGCCGATAGATCGGGAACGTGCCCGGCCCCCTATGGAGAACCGTCCGATCTCCTCCGCTTGCCAAACCCGGACCTGGCGGCTTTGCATTGGTTTGGGCGGTAGGAACTACCCTTCCGTACACAGGCTGTGGTGGCCGCGGGAAAAAATCGCAACCGCAGGATCGAAAGGGCAACCGGGTGTATACTGATTGGCAATCGGGAACAAGAATGGAAATCCCCGGCTAAGATGAGTGCTGCGTCCAAGAAGAGGCGCCGAGGCGGGACGCCCGGCGAGACAGGCCCCGGCAAGGATCTCGGAAACTTTACAGGGTTCGCGCATTCTAGGATCTCAGCTCATTTCCACGCTGCGCTGTCGGGGTATTCAACCGGGAAGTACGATCCCATCGCAGCATTCCTTCCCACCCGGCTTTTCAAGTGGATACCGCGGATTGCGAAATACTGGTTCCATAAGAAGCACGCGTTCAGAGATTACACGACGCACGGAAAAGGAACCGGTATTTATCCGATCGACGACCGCGTGAAGATCGGCATAGCGGGCGATTGGGGCACAGGGACGGATGAAGCGAGAATAGTTGCGGGAGCAATGGAAAAATCCAATCCGGATTTCACCATTCACTTGGGAGATGTGTATTACGTAGGCGACGGCAATGAGGTGCGGGAGAACTTTCTGGGGGAGAAAACGAGCCCTTACACACCGGTAAAGTGGCCGATGGGCGCGAAAGGCAGCTTCGCACTCAATGGCAATCACGAAATGTACGCCGACGGGAACGGCTACTGGCGAATGGTTCTGCCGAGGATGGGATTGAAAGAGCGCGGCAGCGAATGGGGAGCTGGACAGTGGGCGAGCTTCTTTTGCCTCGAAAATAAGCACTGGCGCATCATAGGACTGGACACAGGCTACAATTCCACTCGTTTTGAATGGGATAAAGTGCCGNNCTATTCCCGAGCCCCTGCTCGCCTGGCTGAAGTCCTCCGTGAATCCGGACGGAGACAAACGCGGATTGATTCTGCTGTCGCATCACGGGCCGCACTCGGGGTTTGAGGGTTGGTATCAAATTCCGGCGAAGCAATTGGCGAAGCTGATTCACCGGCCGGTTATTTGGTTTTGGGGCCACGAGCACAGGCTGGCGATTTACCAGAAGTTCAGAGTCAACGGCGGCATCGACGCGTACGGGCGATGTGTGGGCCACGGCGGCATGCCCGTCGAGCGCGGTGCGGCGCCGGACATTCCGGATTGCAGATGGCTCGCTTGGGATAACAGGCGTTATCCAAACGACGAGGAAGTTGACGTTGGCTACAACGGGTACGTAAACTTTTCATTTAACGGACCGGCCCTTCACATCGCATATTACGATTTGAATCAAGCGCTGGTCCTGACGGAAGATTGGCATATCGATATCGAATCCGGCGCGCTACAGGGACCTGGCCTGAAGAAAGTACTTGACGATCCATCGCTGCATTGCCGGGAAACTTAAGAGAACAAGCGAACGGGCAATACGCGGAGGGCCCTTGAAGCAGACTAAGCAGGTTTCCCAATTGAAACCGCGAAGCGGGATTATCCCGTTTAAGGACACCTTTGATGAAGACGAACTGGTTTGCAACTATGGCTCACAGCGCTGCGAAAGCCGCTGGGTCAAGTTCCGCTTTTATGGCGATCTGCGGAATAACGCTGCTTTGGATGGCGACTGGGCCGTTGTTTCACTGGAGCGACACGTGGCAACTGGTCATCAATACGGTCACGAACATCGTGAGCATGTTGATGGTATTTCTCATTCAGAACACTCAGAATCGGGAAAGCTCAGCTTTCCAGCTCAAAATTGACGAGCTGCTCAGGGCGGTACGGGGCGCTCAAAACGCATTCATCAATCTCGAAGACTTGAGCGAAGAAGACTTGAACCGCCTGAAAGAGCGATACGCAGCCATAGCTGTGCGCGCACGGGGAGAATCCAATTTGCCTTCCGGGGAAATCGAGCCTGGTTCTGGAACGGATCCGACCTTTCCGGAATAGTACAAGAGTCCCAGGGCTGTGTGCGCACAAGCTGGCCGGGCTGACCGATATGCCGGAATAACGCATTCGGCGACCAGAGCCCGGCATAGCCGCCGGACCCTCCCTGCGAAGCAGACGCGCAACCCATCGGCGTGGCATTGAATATGACATTGGAGGGACACGTGCTCTTGTGGTGGTGTTCTGAACGTACAAGGAGATTTCAATGTTTCTAGGGCTGTTCGTGATTTTGCTGATAATGTGGATGCTGGGATTTTTTGCGTTCCACGTTGCCGGCGGGCTGATTCACCTTCTGTTAATAATAGCGGTGATTTCGTTGGTGTTTCACCTCATCAGGGGTCGCAGCGTGGCCTAAAGGAAGGGTCCAAGTTAATTCGAAATGTAGCCAAGGATGTCCCGGCGGTGACCATTTGCTGCTTACGGAACATGCTTGGCTACGCCGGGGAAAAGAGCGACAGGCGCGGCATGGCGCCGAGTTCCGTGACCGGGTGGTTTTGTGCTTTGCGGAAAATCACTCCCTTAACGGTCGTGGCTCTGATCAGAGCCGCGCGCGCCAGCAAGCGGTTTCACGATAGCGCCGGATCTCGCGGTCGCGGTACCAGTTTTAGCCAGCCCCTTGCCCAGTGGGACCCGGTCGTAGCGACGGCTTTGAAATATTCTGCCGCGGCTAAATCTGCTTGCTGAAACTTTGCACGAGGATAAAATGCGGCAAAGCGATTCGTCGAATTGGCGAAGCCCATGTTGAAAGAGACGGCGGCGGCGACCGGCGAAGGATTTATAACAAGGGGCGGAGCCTCATGGTTAAAGGTCTCGAGCTTCCTCCCAGGCGGAACAAAACGAAAGGAAATCAAATTGAGATATTCACGACTAATTTTACCGGCGGTGCTTAGCGTTGCCGGAGCCGTTTGTTACGGACAGGCGCAGACTCAACCTGACAACACTAAAGTAAACCAACGTGATCGCAGCGCCGCGGAACCGACCGCGGACCAGCAAAAGTCGAATGCGGCCGACATGAGAAAACGACCCAAACTATTCGGCGGTCAATCATCGCGGATAAGTCCCTCTCCAGCTATGCCCACAATATCAAAATTATCAGTCAGAACGGCGTGGTGACCTTAAAAGGGCCAGTCAAATCGGACGCTGAGAAAACGTCGCTTGTGGCGAAGGCTGTTGCCGTAACCGGCAGCGCCGATCATGTGACCGACCAGATTTCCGTCAAGCATTAGCATTCCGATTCGCAAAAGGAGCTATACCATGGCAACCAAAAACGTAGCAGTGTTCGGTATTTACAAGACCGTTGGCCTCGCGGAACGAGCCGTAGATCGCCTATACGGAGCCGGGTTTCCGCAAAATGACATTTCGGTGCTTCTTCCCGACAACCAGAGTACGAAGGAGTTCGCACACGAGAAAAATACCAAGGCCCCCGAAGGAACAGCCACGGGCGTGACTGCCGGCGGCGTCGTCGGTGGGACCTTAGGCCTATTGGTTGGGATTGGCGCATTGGCTATTCCTGGCCTCGGTCCATTTATTGCGGCTGGTCCGATCATGGCCGCGCTTGCGGGTTTGGGCGTCGGAGGAGCGGTTGGAGGCATAATCGGAGCGCTCGTCGGGATGGGTATCCCAGAGTACGAGGCCAAGCGCTATGAAGGGCGATTGAAAGATGGCGGGGTTCTGTTATCGGTCCATTGCGATACGTCCGGCGAGATTTCGCGGGCGAAGGAACTGTTGACAGGGACTGGCGCCGAGGACATTGCGTCCACCGGCGAAACATCTGTCGGCTCACACGGCGCATAGACCCGCGTAGACGGGGAGTGCTTGATGCTTACAGAGCCGCGACCGTAAGGGGGCGTTCGGCGCCAGCCGGCTCCCCCAGACCAGCTAGACTCCGCCGCGCGATTGGGTTGCTGCCCCCTTCCCACCAACATTCGCGAAGCGTTGACCAAATGTTTGTAATTCTGTTTTTAGAGGAGAAATGAGATGCTCGGATTAGGACTTGTCGGAACTATTATTGTGATTGCGTTGGTCGTGTGGTTCATCCGCAGGGTATGAGCAATTACGGTTTAAGAATACTTTCAGGGCACTCTGCGGGTTCGCCAATGGGCACAGGCACGGGAAGGAACTGATCGCGCGGCGTCCACCGCTTGAGTTCCCGCAAGAATCTTCCCTTTCATTGGTCTGAGCAACGCCTGATAGCTCGTCGCCGGGCGACCGCGGAGATTCGTTAAGGAACTAAACGTGCTGATAACGTGCCGAAGGAGAAAACCATGAAAGACAGTACAAAAGATAGGATCGAGGGTAATGCTCATGAAGTGAAAGGCGCGGTCAAAGAGAAGATCGGCCATGCCGTCAATGATCCGGATCTGGAAGGCGGAGGTCAGGCGGAAAAAGTCGGCGGCAAAGTGCAAAAGAAGGTTGGGGAAGTGGAAAAAGTAGTGGGCCAGTAGCTTCTTCTAATTTTGCCTTCTCCGGCAGGGCCGAACGCCCTGAGGCAAGATAGCATCAAATCATACTCCAGCCTTTTTTACGTTTACGACCGCCCAAGCGGTGGCGAAGGCGCGGGGCAGCCCGCATGAATTCGATAGCCGCGAGTATATGATCGCGCAAGGCGAAATCGCGCTTCTGCCCTTCGACGAGACTATCGCCAAGGCACTAAGTTTGATCGCACTGTGTTCGCCCGCGTTCTGCTCTTTGCCAACGTTGGGCGCAAAGGGACCAAACTGCAACGATCTCTGCTGCTTCCGGGACGGTCGTGCGGTGGAGTGCGCCAGGCACGATTCGTTGCGCAATGAAAGGCCGCTCCTGGGCAGCCGTGCGGGGAACATGTTATTACCCGTATAGCCGTCGGCTCGCGGTCAGTGCCCACCATCGCGGTGGTGAGGTTGAATGCGATCGGGTTTGTTTTTTCGTCTTCCCTCACTCCGAGGATACGGAGAGAACCTGTAGCTCTCCCGCCGAGAAACGTCCCAGCGGCGCGGACGTAGTGCTACGGGATCGGTCTTGAAAGTTTCTTATGTACTGAAATGAACAGTCAAGCCGTCCATGTGGTTTATCGATAAATCGGCCGCAGGTTTTTGAAGAACCCAAAGGCGTTTCTCCAGTTGCACAACCTCGTAGCTCAAGTCGCTCTTAACCAAACGCTAGCAATTCAGCGGCCAAATTGTGATAGACAGTCCGTTAGCCGCCCCTTCCGGAGCAGGATGTAGTTGCGGTGCGCTACGCGGGTGGTAAAATAAAACCTCACCGCCGCTCTTTATAGCTCTGACTGTTTGCGGGATTATTAATCGATGCAGATCGATTTTGTCCTTTCAGGCTACCCTGAGTTGCTCGGATCGACGGCGGGAAGATTGAAAGCGTTCATGTCTCCCAAAGGCTCACAGTCGCCAGCCCCAAGTTGGCTCGTGGAAAACGGTCCGAAAGAGCTGGAGTTGCTCTTTCGGGCGATCATCTACCACCCTTCCGCACCCATCCTGATCGCAGACAGCGACCGCAAATACTGGGAAGCCAGCGCCGGCGCAGGTAAACTGTTAGGGCTCCCGAGATCCAAGATCATCGGGCGCCAAATGGAGGACTTTACCCCGCCGGGCTTCAAGCCAAAGGTTTCCCAGCTTTGGCAGGCATTTCTCGATCGGGGCGAGCAGGCGGGCACGCTCCGGCTGGTGGGCGCCGATGGAACCCTGCGGGAGGTGGAATATACAGCCAAAGGGAACGTGTTGCCGGTGCGCCATGTCCTGGTGCTCCGCGACAAGACCGAGGCCGCGGAAGCCGGGATTGCCACCCCGTCATGGGTGCAGGACTACGCGCTCTACTTACTGGATATCGAGGGGCGTCTTGTCGCGTGGTATTCGGGAGCGGCGCGCATTTACGGCTATGAGGCCGATGAGGCCATAGGCCAACAGGTATCTTTTCTCTATCCCAGTGACAGTAGTCCGCGGGTCAGGCTGCAGGAGGAGTTCAATCGGGTCGCAGCCGAAGGCCATATGGGGACTGAAGGCTGGCATGTCAAGAAGGATGGGTCGCGATTCTGGGCGAATGCCATTACGATGGCGCTCAAAGATACCAGCGAAGAGTTGCAGGGCTTTGCGATAGTGGTGCGCGACTTTAGCGATCGTCACGAGAGGGACGAGAAGCTGCGGCGCACTCGCGCGCGCATCCGGCCAATCCCCTTGCAGGCGACCATCGCAGGCATTGTTTCCGGTGAATATGACCATATTCCCGAGGTGAACGATGCGTTTCTCGACTTAGTCGGTTACAACCGCGAAGACCTGGCATCCGGCGAGCTGCAGTGGCCCAATCTCACTTCGCCGGAATATGCCGCGCTAGATGAGTTGGCGCATGAAGAAGGCCTGCGGTTCGGAGCCTGCACGCCGTATGAAAAAAAGCTGATTCGGAAGGACGGAACCCTGGTCCCGGTGCTGGTCGCCACGGCGGTTTTAAAGCTCTCTCCCTTCCGGTGGATCACGTTCGTGCAGGACCTTCGGGAAAGAGACCGGCTGGAGAGTGTCGAGGACGAAGACCCCGATCTCAAACACGACTACGAGGAGATAGTTGGCAGCAGCGCCTCCCTGAAGCGGGTTCTGCAGCAGGCGGAGATGGTTGCGCCCACGGATGCGACGGTTTTGATTCTGGGGGAAACCGGCACGGGGAAGGAACTGATTGCGCGCGCCGTGCACCGCTTGAGTCCGCGCAAGAATCTTCCCTTCATCACATTGAACTGTGCGGCCATTCCCACCGGGCTGCTGGAAAGCGAGCTGTTCGGCTATGAGAGAGGCGCGTTTACCGGCGCCTTGTCGCAAAAGATCGGACGTTTTGAGATGGCCCATCGGGGCACGCTCTTCCTGGACGAGGTGGGCGATATCCCGCTCGACCTGCAGCCGAAGCTGCTGCGCGCTCTACAGGAGAAGTCGTTTGAGAGGTTGGGCGGCACCAAGACGATTCCCATCGACGTGCGGCTGGTGGCGGCAACCAACCGGAATCTCGCCCAGATGATGGGGGATAAACTCTTCCGCAGCGATCTCTACTATCGCCTGAAAGTCTTTCCCATCACGACGCCTCCGTTGCGCGATCGCCCCGACGACATACCGATACTGGCACGGCATTTCACGAAGAAGTATGCCGCCAAGATGAACCGGCAGATCGAAAACATCCCTTCGGAGACCATGCGCGCTCTGGTGAGCTGGAATTGGCCGGGCAACATACGGGAGCTGGAAAACTTCATTGAACGGGCGGTCATTCTTTCCCGCGGACCCAGCCTTCGCGCTCCGTTAGCCGAAATAAAGCAAGATGCCCTGGAAGCCGCCAGCGGCGCCACGCTGGAGCAAGTGGAGCGGGAGCATGTGGTGCGGGTGCTGCGGGAGTGCGGTGGAGTGGTCACCACGGCCGCCACCCGTCTGGGACTCCACCGGACCACTCTCAATGCCATGATGCGAAAGCTCGGCATCTCTCGCAACGATCTCTGAGCGGAACTGAGTCCGATCGATTCGATTTGTCGCTGTTCTCTCCCGGTTCTCGTTGCGCCCAAACCCGTTGCGTACTTCTAGCTACACAGGCTCTTGTAGGGTGTCTGAGTCATGACACCCGGGATCTCAAGCCTGAAATCCGTTGAGGCTCCCGCTCCCGTAGACAAGGGTGCGTAACTCATTTCGAAGGAGCAACGATCTACATGAAAAAGAATAGTCTAATTGAAGAAGTCGCCGCCGAGGCTCCCGACCGGCGCCGATTTCTTCAAAAAATGGGAATTGCCAGCGCGGCGGTAATGGCCGGAGCCGCGGTATCCAACGCTCAGACGGCAACCCCGCCCGCGATTACGGATGCGGATATTCTCACATTCGCGCTCAACCTCGAATACCTCGAAGCTGAGTTCTATACGGTTGCTACAACCGGTCAGTACGTCGATCAAGCCGCGGGAATTACGATTACAGGTTCGGGAACGGCGGGACCGACCACCGGCGGCCAGCGCGTCTTCCTGTTCACCACCGGCTTAGATCCGCTTATCCTGGAAATTGCGGCTGATGAGCAAGCGCACGTGAAGCTGATCCGTAGCGCGCTAACCGCGGCCGGCGTAGCGCCCATAGCAAAGCCCGCGATCAATCTGGGCGCCCTGGGATTTGGTTTTGTGTATCAAAACGACTTTCTACAACTGGCGCGCATCTTTGAGGACATCGGAGTTACCGCGTATGCAGGGGCAGCAGGTCTGATTCAGAGCAATGCCATCCTTCAAACCGCGGCGGAAATTCTCGGCACGGAAGCCGAACATGTGGGCGCTATTCGTACCCTGTCGGCCATGTGGGGATTGTCAAGCATAACGCTCGATGGAGTGGACGTGCCCCCACCGCCGAGCGGCAAGCAATATTTCTCCACCGATGCCAACGCTCTGGTGAGGCAGCGCACCGCTGGCCAGGTACTTTATCTGGCGTATGGCATGAAGGCGAATGCGACGTCCGGCGGCTTCTTTCCCAACGGCGTCAACGGCACGATCAATACGTCGACAGTGTCGGCTTAAGCCGGCGATCGCCGGCCCGCACAGCGGAGCGGGACGGCGGATGAACCGGCACGTTGGCCGCGCGTCTGCACTCGTTTAGCTACGGCCTCCCCGATTGCACGGGACGAGTTCTGAATATACGAAGGAGATTTCAACGTCTCTACGCTGTCGTGATTCTGCTTGTAATGTGGATGCTGGGATTTTTTGCGTTCCACGTTGCCGGAGGGCTGATTCACCTTCTGTTAGTAATAGCGGCAATTTCTTTGGTGTTTCACGTAATCGGGGGTCGTAGCGTGGCTTGAAGGCAGGGGCGCGTTTGGTCGTTGGCTTGCAGGCCCCAAAGTGACTCGAAATGTAGCGGCCGTGACCTGTTGGCTGCTGACGGAACATGCTTGGCTGCGCCAGGGAAAGCAGTGTCAGGTGCGCACGGGACGGTCCGGCGTACGTCACTTTGAGTTCCACCTAGTTGACAGTAGCTAACAGGCTGCGGAAGAACTTTCTTGTCATCGGAAATCGCACTTAGAAGCCGCGGAGAAATATCCTGTACATTAAAGGCCCAACCGCTTGTTCACGCGCGCGGCTTGGTATGCGCATTTGACAGAGCCGCGACCGTAAGGGAGCGGTCACGCACCGTCGAAACATTTGGTCACCTTACTGTTTCGCGGCCCCTTAGTAATTCTTGCAAGCGGTTGATTCTACGATCGGGGAAAGAGCCACCCAGGCTGATTGCGCCGCAAAGAGGGGTTTTTCCGCAGCCTGCGAAATAGCCAACTCCTTGGCCGGTGGAATCCGTTCGCGGCGCTCTCAACGCCATGATGAGAAAACTTGGCATCTCTCGCAACGATCTCTGAGTGGGACTCCAGCCCCAGTGGTCTCCTTTTACTCGGCCGCGGTGGTCCCTTCACTCCGCCCTTGATGCCGCGTTCGCAATTCGAACGATTTCTTGAGCGATATCCTCGGGTGAAAGTACAAAATCGATACACCCGCTTGCTATGGCGCTCTCAGGCATATCTGGTTGCCCGGCTGTGTCGAGCTTCTGCGCGATGGTAACGCCCCCCGCTTCTTTTATGCCGCACAGCGCCGCTGCCCCATCGCCATCATAGCCGGAGACAATGACAGCGATCAGTTTGCCGTCCCAGTTCTGCGTGAGGGAACGCAGAAAAACCGTAATCACGTCGGGCCATCCTCTAGGCTTTGATATCGGCTTTAGACGGAACTCTCCATCAAGAACGTGCAAATCACGCTGTTCCGGGATGATGAACACGCGGTTGGGCTGGATGAGTAATCTTTCGGTTATCAGTTCAACCGGCATTTCCGTGTAGCGCGGGAGAATCTTGTGGAGCAGGGTGGCTACGGTTCTCAGGTGATTCACGATGACGATAGCAACACCCATATCGGCCGGCAGATGCTTCAGTAACCGGGTATAGGCGTCGAGGCCGCCGGCCGAACCGCCCACGCAAACGACGGGAAAGTCTCTTACAACACTCTCAGCTTCCATTGAGAATCGTTCCACTTCGAATTTTTCCCTCCGGTATGCAGCGGTCTGCCATCCATAGTTTGGCCGGGCATGGTCAAAGGTCGCTGCGTGAAATCCCCAGCTTCTTCATCAGGGAGTGCAAGGTCGTCCGTGGTATCCCGAGGCGGTCGGCCGCGGCGCTGATCACGCCGCCGGTCTCCCGGAAAACGTGCAGGATGTGATTCCGTTCCATATGATCGAGCGTAGAGTCGCCGTCGGCCTCCGGAGCGTCAGCCCGTAATTCCGACACGGGCGCGCGGAGACTGGGACCTCGCGACAGGATTACGGACCGCTCGATGAAGTTCTCCAACTCGCGTACATTGCCGGGCCACGACCAACTCTCCAAGGCTTTCATCGTCTCGGACGGGATGCTATCGATCGTCCGATCCATTTTCGCGGCGTACTTCCTGGTGAAGTGCCGGGCGAGCATGGGTATGTCTTCGGGATGATCCCGCAACGGTGGCGTAATAATGGGGAACACCTTTAGGCGGTAGTATAGATCGCTGCGGAAGAGCTTATCGCCCATCATCTTGGTCAGATTCCGGTTGGTTGCCGCCACTAGCCGGACGTCTATCGGGATAGTTTGCGTCCCGCCCAATCTCTCGAAGGATTTCTCCTGCAGAGCCCGCAGCAGCTTGGGCTGCAGATCCAAGGGAATGTCGCCCACCTCATCCAGAAACAGAGTCCCCCGGTGCGCCATTTCAAAGCGGCCGATCTTTTGCGATAAAGCTCCGGTGAAGGCTCCCCGTTCATAGCCGAATAGCTCGCTTTCCAGTAACCCGGTCGGAATGGCGGCGCAGTTCAAGGAGACAAACGGACGATTCCTTCGCGGACTGATTCTATGGATGCCGCGCGCGATCAATTCCTTTCCCGTGCCCGTTTCGCCCAGGATCAACACTGTCGCATCGGTCGGCGCTACCATTCCCGCCTGACTCATGACCCTCTTCATGGCCATGCTGGTTCCCACGATTTCCTCAAAGTTATGGGTAATGCGGGCGACTTCCTGGTCGATATTCTCCAGCCGGTCTCGCTCCCGGAGGTCCTGCACAAACGTGATCCAGCGAAAAGGGGATAATTTCAGGACGGCCGTGGTCGCCAAAACCGGGGCCCGGGTCCCATCCTTCCGGATCAATTCCTTTTCGAAAGGCGTGGAAGCTCCGAAGCGTAACCCTTCTTCGTGCGCAAATTCGTCCAAAGCCACGTATTCCCGCGGCGTGAGATCGGGCCACACCAGCCGTCCGGCGAGCAGATCCTCACGGCTATAGCCGGCGAGTTCGAGAAACGCCTCATTCGCATCGAGAATGCGGTCAAACTCTCCGAAAACCACGCCCGCGATGGTCGACTCCGCCGGTACCGAGCGCATCCGTGCCCGGCTGCGCCGCAAATTTTCGTCCCTTTCGCGACGGTCGCTAAAGTCCCGCACGATTCTGGCGAAGCCCTGCAAGGCTCTGTTCTCGTCTTTCAGGGCCATAGTGATGACGTTGGCCCAGAATCGCGACCCGTCTTCTCTCATGTGCCAGCCTTCATCGCCGCAGCGGCCTTCGCCGGCGGCCTTCTCCAATTCTTCCTGCGTCTTCACGCGAAGCGCATCTTCGCCGGGATAGAGAACCGATACGTGCCGGCCGATAGCCTCGGGGCTTTTGTAACGGTAAATCCGTTCCGCACCCGCGTACCAGGCGGCAATCTGCCCGTCCACATCCAATAGGAAGAGCCCATAGTCCTGCACACATGACGGAATCCTGTTCCGGGAGGGGTCTATATCCGCCTCGGCGGGCTTGGTCTTGTCGCGAAGCAGCAAGAGATGGCGGGCGGGCAACACGTTCCCTTTCGCGATATACTCGACATCCCGCGGGATTCCGTCCGGACCCGATAGCTGGAGAGTGCCTGCCTGCTCGCCTTTTTCGAGGAAATCCTGCCAGCGCTCCGAAACCGTTGCCTTGGTGCCGGGTACTGCAAAATCGTCCAAACTGCGGCCGATGATTTCTTCGCGCGGAAGACCCAGCAGTTTGCCGGCGCCAATGCTGGCCTCACGGTAATGACGGTCGTCGTCTGCGATCAGAATGGGCGTGGAAGGGTGGAATACGATCGCACGGAACAGCAGCTCGAGTTTCCTCGGACCCTGCTCTACGAGCCAGTCGGTGGTTCGTGGCAGAGAGGCCGAGGAGCGCATAAAGGCTTTTCCACTTTTTCTCGGTCGATCCAGGAAGCCAGGTTGCACGTGTCCTTCAAACCGTGGGAAGCCGAGACTGGCGGACGTAATTACTCTATCACGGGCGCACCCGGAACGCCGTTGATTCGGCCCGTGAACTGCTGAACAAGCCCCCTGCTGCCGGAGGAGCAGGTATGCACGGAGAGATGGGTACGCATCCTGCTTGTGATGGGCCGCGCATCCCTTGACGGTTCGGTTGCGAATATAACGATCCGCGGGTTCTGACGCTTTATAATCAAGGTTACCGTGCGGTTCGACTCTGAAACACGATGCGCGGCATCCGGTTCGGTTCAGCCGTTTGCAAGTGCGGCATGACAAGCAGTTGAAGTAGCGGAAATCGAGGGAACGGCATCATGGCCGAAACAACGCGCAACGCGAAGGCGCCGGACGAAACAGTCAATCCGGAGCAGGTCGAACCACCACCCGAGCAATATAGCGCGGAATTCCCGATCGTCGGCATCGGCGCGTCTGCCGGGGGGCTGTCGGCGTTCGAAGCTTTCTTCTCCGCCATGCCCGAGGACGATCCCGGCATGGCCTTTGTCTTGGTGCAGCACCTGGCCCGGGACCACAAGAGCATTCTTTCCGAGTTGATCCGGCGCTATACCAGGATGCAGGTCTTCGAGGTGGAGGACGGAATGGCGATCAAGCCTAACTGCGCCTATATCATCCCGCCTAATCGCGACATGGCGCTTGTGAACGGCGCGTTGCAACTGTTGGAACCTACATTAGCCCGCGGCATCCGGCTCCCCATCGATTTTTTCTTCCGTTCCTTGGCCCAGGACCACCGCGAGCGCGCCATCTGCATTGTGCTCTCCGGCACTGGCAGCGACGGGGCACTTGGCGTCAGGGCGGTGAAGGGCGAGGGCGGCATGGTGATGGCGCAGACACCCCAATCCACCGAGTACGATGGCATGCCGCGCAGCGCCATCGCTACCGGCATGGTGGATTTTGTGTTGCCTCCACACGAGATGCCCGCTCAACTCCTCGCCTACGTCGCCCACGCGTTTGGGGCTTCCCTCCTTCCAGTCTCCTCGCAGGCTCCGCAGCCGGCTGACGGGCTGGAAAAAATCTTTCTCCTGCTCCGCTCCCAGACCGGTCATGACTTTTCCCAATACAAACGGAGCACAGTCCTACGCCGCGTCGAGCGGCGTATGGCCGTCCACCAGATCGACGGGCTGGAAGACTATCTCCGCTATATGGAGCTCACCCGGAGCGAAGGTGATGCGCTCTTTCGCGAGCTCCTCATCGGCGTCACCAGTTTCTTCCGGGATCCCGAGATTTTCGAGGAGGTTCGGAAACAAGTCATCCCCCGGCTTTTCGCGGGCAAGGCTGCAGGCTCGGCCATTCGCATCTGGGTTCCCGGCTGTTCCACCGGCGAGGAAGCCTATTCCCTTGCCATGTTGCTTCGGGAACGCATGGAGGACCTGAAGGAAAATTTCAAGGTGCAGATCTTCGCCACCGATATCGACCACGAAGCCATCAACCATGCCCGCGCTGGCGTTTACCCCTCCAGCATTATCGCCGACGTCTCGCCGGAGCGGCTAGCCCACTTTTTCGATCAGGACCATCCGGATGGCAGCACCTACCGCGTTCGCAAGACCATCCGCGACATGCTCATTTTTTCCGAGCACGACCTCATCAAGAACCCGCCGTTCTCGAAACTCGATCTCATCAGCTGCCGCAATCTCTTGATCTATATGGGCGCGGAGCTGCAAAAAAGGCTCATGCCCTTGTTTCACTATGCATTGAACCCGGGCGGTACGCTGGTCCTGGGCTCTTCCGAGAGTGTGGGAGACTTCGTGAACCTCTTTGCTCCTATCGCTCGCAAGGCAAGGATCTATCAGCGTAAGGCGCATGATTTCGGCCCTCACCGCATGGGCATCGCGAGTTTGTTCCCGCACCTGCCGGGAAAAGAAATCGCACGGCGGGCGGGGGGGGGCGCGCTGAGCGACAACAAGCTTCCGTTGCATGAGATCGCCGAACGTACCCTCCTGGAGCACTACTCCCCGGTTGGCGCGCTGGTCAGCGAACGCGGCGACATCCTGTACCTGCTGGGCCGCACCGGCCGGTACCTGGAACCGACCCCAGGCGAGGCCAGCCTGAATATCTTCAGGATGGCCCGCGAAGGGCTGCGCGGCGACTTGACCATCGCTCTGCACCGGGCTGTATCGCTTGGAATACCGGCGCGCCAATCGGGTTTGCGCGTGAAAAACGAAGGCAATTTTACCACCGTCAATCTAACGGTCCTTCCTGCGCCCACGGACCCGGAAGGAGCCATACCGCATGGCCTGTTTCTGGTTATTTTCGAGGAGGAGTTGGCGGCGGACCCCAAGCAGTTCACGGAGGCCGCCGTGGATGCCGTGGAAGGCGCGGCAGCGCTCAGCGCGGATCTCGACGCGTATATTGTCAGGCTGAAACAGGAATTGCGGACGAAGGAGGAATACCTGCAGACTACTATCGAAGAGCTGGAGACCTCCAACGAAGAGCTCCGCTCCGCACACGAGGAAATGCAGTCGGTGAATGAGGAGCTGCAATCCACCAACGAGGAGCTGGAAACCTCCAAAGAAGAATTGCAATCGGTCAATGAAGAACTGGGCACGGTCAACAACGAACTGCAAGCCAAAGTGGTGGACTTATCGCGCTCCAACAACGACATGAAAAACCTGCTGAGCGGCATTGGCATCGGCACCATTTTTGTGGACCATCTCCTGCGCATTCTTCGCTTCACCCCTACCGTCTCTGCGTTGATCAACCTGATCGAGACCGATATAGGGCGTCCGGTGGACCAAATCCGCTCCAATCTGGCGGGCTATGACCGCTTGGCGCAGGACGTTAGGGAGGTGTTGGAGAGCCTGGTTCCGAAAGAACTGGAAGTGCAGACCAATACGGGAGAGTGGTACCTGCTGCGCATTCGGCCTTATCGGACTCTGGAAAACGTGATTGAGGGCGCTGTCATCACGTTTACGGAGATTTCCATCATGAAAAAGGCGCAGGCGGCATTGCGGGATTCCGAAGCCCTGCGACGCTTGGCCGTGGTGGTGCGCGACGCCCGCGATGCCATCCTGGTGCAAGACATGACGGGTCGCATTCTGGCCTGGAACCCAGGGGCGGAAAGGATGTACGGTTGGAGCGAAGCTGAGGCGTTGGCCATGAATATTCGCGACCTGATGCCGGAAAGCGAGCGGGAACAGGTCTTGGCGGCCGTCCGGCAACAGTGCCAAGCTGGCGTCTTTGAGCCGCAACGCCAGCAACGGATCGCGAAAGATAGGCGAATCGTACAGGTATCACTCACTGTTTCCGCGCTCGTGAATGACGCCGGGGAAATGTACGCCATCGCCACTACCGAAAGGGGTGTGGCTCATTGACGGCGCCCCTTTGTGGAGCGAATAATTTGAGAATCGACGGGACCAATGACCTCGGCGCCATGGGCGCTGTGGCAGGTATATCCCCCTGGCCTAAGCGGTAGGCTCGCGAACGCACCTTGGGCAATTGTCTGAGGAACGCGCCCGCTACAGAAGGCAGGGGCCTCATTTTGGAGCGCACGCCGCGTTGCTTCAGCGGACGAACAGCGCGATCAGAATGACAATGGGAATGGGAATGCCGAGCATCAAAAGTATAATTGAACGCATGGAAGTCTCCTCAAATAGCTTAATCTGAATTCAATAAGTCTTTCAATATTTAGATCGAGCGCCAGCGCTACGGCTCTCCGCAATCGGACTCGAGGACGCGCCGACGGCTAGACGATTACGACATGATCCCGTTGCCTACCCCCGATGGTTGCGGCGAAACTCGCGCAAAACGCGCCAATCAAGAGAGCAAGGAATGCCCACAACAAGGAATGCGCCACAGTCTTACGGGCGGTGTCCGCAGTCTCTTGAGCCCTCGCAAAAACATCGGATACCCGTTTTTCGGCATCGGCTTGACTAAGGCCCGTTCTTGCCGCTACCAACTGGGCTAGATAGCTTTTGTCTGCCGCCGGAATATCCCCCTGCCGAAACGCATTCGCAAAAATGCGTCCAGCCTCACCGCGCACTGAGGTACTATTCGAGTCCGGCTTTGCGCTCTCCGAACGGAACAAGGTATCTACAAAATACTCGTTGGGATCGGCCTGCAGCCCTTCGGCCTGAACACCCGTTGCCCTCCCGGTCCCGCCTGCAGCGGATGATGTCGCGGCGCCCACCATGGAGGCAGCTGCGGCCGCCAAAAAAGCCGCCGTGATTACAAGGGCAACCGCCCACGCCAGAAACCCGTGCGCCGTATCGCGGAAATACACTTCGTCCGTATGAATATTCGCCCATTTCGTGCGCAGCCGGCCTGCCAGATATCCACCCATCGACGAACTTATGATTTGCATTAAGATCAGCCACACGATGGCTGCCGTACCGATCGTCGAGGTCGACACGCCGACGTTCGACCAGGGCGAAACCGAAGAAAGGCCCAGCCCAGTGCCCAACGCAAGCAAAATAAGCGACAACGCAGCAGTCACAAATCCGCCGCCAATCACTGCCGCCCAAGACACACCCGACGAGTTGGCCTCATTATTGACTGAAGGCCCGGTAACGCCGGCTTGATAGGGGGCTGTCGATTTTGGAATTTGTTCCATGCGATTTTCCTTCCTTCGTGTCTGAAATAACCAATGGTGAAACAAGCAAGCCCCAGGCCCCGGGCCAAGCCCCAATTACGCCACTGAGGAGTTGCTATCGCGCCTCGTAAAGCAAGTGAAGTGCCAGTGTGGGCGATTTACCCCGAGGGGCGTGAAAATTACCGTTCGTAAGTTCAAACCGCGCATGGGCTTGGCAACCCAAGCCTATCCTCGCTGCTTGCGACGATCCGCAGTCACCTGACGCGACGATCCGTAGTCACCTGATCGGGTATCTTCAAAGGTCGCTGCGTGACATCCCAAGCTCCTTCATCGTAAAGTGCAATGAATCCATTCTACGGCGCCGGCGCACGCCGACCGCGTGGTTCGGCGCTGAAATTGCTAAGCTAACCCCTTCCGGCGGTCAGGAAGATCACGAGGGCCACGCTTTGCTGTCCTGCCGGTCGTCATTTCGAAGATAAACACCCAATAGGGAGAGAGGCGAATCATGAAAGTATCTCAACGAACATGTCTGGCAGCGGGGGTTCTGATTTTGGGTCTTGGAATGGCTAAGCCTTCCTTAGCCCTCAGCGGATGCACCAATACCAATTTGAGCGGAACTTATAACGCCCAAATCAGCAATATTGCTTTCGAGAACGTCGTTAACACGCTCAACGCATCGATGGCTAGCACGGGGACCACGGGCGCGACCGGAACCACGGGTGCAACGGGAACCGCGGGCTCCTCAGGCCCGACTGGCATCGCCGCCTTGCCGACCGGCCTTGGCGGCAACAGTTCCAGCATTAACGGAAATGTCCCGGGGCTTGGCCGGTTCTTTTTCGACGGAAACGGCAATATCCTGGGCGTGACAGCTGGAGCTGCCACCTCGTCTCTCGCGGCGGTTGGCGTTTATTCGGTAACCACCAACTGCACCGCCACGATGACGCTGACTTCTGGGCAGCACTACAACGCTGTGATCGTTAATCAAGGCAATCAGGTCCTGTTCGTGCAGAGCGACGCTAACGGCAACGGCGCCGTGGGCATGCTGCAGCGTTCTTCCAATTCGTGCACGGCCTCGCAGTATCCCCAGAGCTTCGGCTTCGAGTATTATGGCGCAACGGCGGTCACAGGCGCGACGGGAGCCACGGGCACGACGGGGACCATAGGAACGACGGGAGCTACAGGAACGACGGGGTCAACAGGCGTCACTGGAACAACAGGAGTAACGGGAGTGACTGGAGTGACCGGTGTAACTGGAACAACAGGGACAACAGGAACAACAGGAACCACTGGCTCAACGGGAGCTACCGGCGTGACGGGAGTGACAGGCGCTACTGGCATAACGGGGGTAACGGGTACTACGGGAACCCCGGGGGCCGCTGCTACCGTGACTGTGCAGCCATATTCGGTGGTCGGCATTCTCAACCTTGACGGAGCGGGTAATTTCACCGTCAGCGAGTATGTGTACACGGCCAACGGAGCTCCGGCGCTAAATGGCAGTGGAACCTACACGGTCAATGCGAACTGTAGCCTGAGTCTGGCCTTCGCCGCTCAGCCGTTTGGCACGCCGAGCGTGGTCGTTCCCCCAAGTTCATTTTCGATTCTGCTCGGGGCGGCGACCGCGACTAGTGGGACTACCGGGCTGGTCTCAATCCAGCCGACGACAGGCCAGGTGCTTTCGGGGGTGCTTATTAGTCAATAATGCGCAGTCCCTTTCAGTCTGCGCAGTTAGCGGTGACCGGAAGCGTCCCGAGGGAACATCGCTTCGCGGCGATTCGCACGTTTGCCGTGATGCGAACGCTTGGCGTCTGTCGCAACGTCAGGGGTGATAGCGGGGATTGAAAGCTGCGAAGCGCTTGTCCGCTGGCTTGCGCGGTCGAGAGTTCGGCGGGCTGTCCGGCCGATGAACATTTGTAGTTGCTCAGAACCTCCTTGGCCGCGCCGAATAAGATCGGCCTTTGGCGCGGCACGGGACAGTTCAGCGCGTGTGTCAGTTGGAAAAGCATCAGTTTGTGGCCGGCCGGGTCCATATTAGCCGTCGACCTTTTTTGGCTGATCGGAAGCCCGGTCAGGCAAGTGCGCCAGGTGCGGACCTCTTTCTGTGCTTTTGCACAATTGGCGCGATAGTATAGCTTCGAGCACTAATGAGGCTCGAGAAGCTTGCGCGGAATGGCCGCCTAAGTGCTTTTTAAGTACAAGTTGCAGAAGCCGCTCGTGACGAGGAGACTATGACATTACATGAGTTGTTCATCAAAGAATTGAAAGACCTGCATAGTGCTGAAAATCAACTTGTGAAGGCGCTCCCGAAAATGGTGAAAGCCGCGGCGTCGTCTAAGCTCAAGAAGGCTTTTCAGGATCACCTTGGGGAAACCAAGAACCAAGTTGAACGTATCAAACAGGCATTTGACTCGGTGTCCGAGACGCCAAGGGCGGTTTTATGCAAAGGCATGGCTGGCTTGGTTGAGGAAGGCAAGGGGATCGTTGAAAAGGATGCCGGCGACGTGTTTGGCGATCTGGCGCTGATTGGCGCCGGCGAGCGAGTGGAGCACTACGAAATCGCCGGTTACGCCACGGCCATTTCTATGGCTAAGGCTTTGCAGTATTCGGTCGCGGCCGATCTGCTTGCGGAAAATTTGCAAGAGGAACGGAATGCGGCAAAACTACTGTTCGAATTGGCTCAGCCCATGTTGAAAGCGGCGGCGACGGCCACCGGCAAAGAGTTGGTAAACAAGGGCGGATCTGCTGGCTAAGGTCTTGAACCACGTCCAAGAGGCGCAAAATGAAAGGAACTCAATTGAAATACTCACGATTAATTTTACCGGCGGCGCTTGGTGTTGCCGGGGCCGTTTGTTACGGACAGGCACAGACTCAACCTGACAACACTAAGGTAAACCAACGCGATCGCAGCGCCGCGGAAGCGACCGCGGACCAGCAAAAGTCCAATGCGGCCGACATGAAAATGACCAGGAATATTCGGCGGTCGATCATGGCGGATAAGTCTCTTTCCAGCTATGCCCACAATATCAAAATTATCAGTCAGAACGGCGTGGTCACCTTAAAAGGGCCAGTCAAATCCGACGCTGAGAAAACGTCGCTTGTGGCGAAGGCTGTTGCGGTAACGGGCAGCGCCGATAACGTGACCGACCAGATTTCCGTCAAACATTAGCAGTCTCGATTCGTAAAGGAGCTACACCATGGCAGATAAGAAGACAGCAGTATTCGGTATTTACAAGACCGTCGGCTTGGCGGAGCGAGCCGTAGATCGCTTGACCGGAGCCGGGTTTTCGCAAAATGACATCTCGGTGCTTCTTCCCGACAACCAGAGTACGAAGGAGTTCGCACACGAAAAGAATACCAAAGCCCCCGAAGGAACAGCTGCCGGGGTGACTACTGGCGGCGTCGTTGGTGGGACCTTAGGCCTATTGGTTGGAATTGGCGCATTGGCTATTCCAGGACTCGGTCCATTTATTGCGGCTGGTCCGATCATGGGCGCGCTTGCGGGGTTGGGCGTCGGAGGAGCGGTTGGAGGCATAATCGGAGCACTCGTCGGGATGGGTATCCCCGAGTACGAGGCCAAGCGCTATGAAGGGCGGTTGAAAAAAGGCGGAGTTCTGTTATCGGTGCATTGCGATACGTCCGGCGAAATCTCGCGGGCGAAGGAACTGTTGACGGGGACTGGCGCCGAAGATATTGCGTCCACCGGCGAAACATCTGTCGGCTCACACGGCGCATAGACCAGGGCCGGTGCGTCGACGCTTCCGGAACAAGCTTATGATGGGAGCCGCGGTGCGCGTGGGACTTTGAGGACTAGCATCGAAACCGAAGGATCTCCCCATCGCGCACGAAACCCCAGGCCCGGTGGGTTTGAACGCATACGAGCCAGCCGGACCATACGCATGTTTAGCGCCATCTTTACAAACCCTTAGGCTTTGGACGACGGTCGCTGCATCTGTTAGAGACAGAGGTTGTAAAGAGCGTGAAATCCAAGCTTCTAGGACAAGTTCTCATGGCCGGCGCATTAATGGCTGGTTCGGTTTTCGCCGCGGATAAGACCAAACCCAATGTTCCGCGTACGGACGCGGAAATTTCCAAAAGCGTTCTGCACAATCTGTCGACCTATCCCTACTACTCTATTTGGGACGACGTCAGCTATAAGGTTCAGAATGGCCAGGTTTCTCTCTACGGGGCCGTGACGCAGCCGGTTAAGAAAACGGATATCCAAAACATCGTAGCAAAGCTGCCCGGCGTGGAAAGCGTAAGTGACAACATTGAGGTGTTGCCACTTTCGGAGAATGACAATTTGCTGCGCCGCCAGATTGCGGCTTCGATTTACCGCTTCTCATCGCTTTCACGCTACGGAATGGGTACACATCCGTCGATCCACATTATTGTGGATAACGGGCACGTGACGCTGACGGGCGTTGTGGATACTCAAGCCGATAAAGACGTTGCCGGAATGCGCGCTTCGGCCGCCGGTTTAAGCTTTGGGCCCATCGTTAACAATCTGCAAGTGGTACGCCCTTGGAAGAGCTGAACGCATTCCCGGCATAGCTCGCATTGCGGGGTCGGCAGAATTATCGCTCTCCCTCTCGCATTGAGTTTGCTTACGATTCACACCTACGGACGCGGCCTGTTTGGAAGCTCACATCTTCCTGCGGAAATGTCGTTTTGCACGACTGAAGTCGCCCGTCGGGAATATAATGGCTGAGTACCTTGATTGAAAAGGTGGAAACCCAAATTGTCCAATGAGCACGTAACTCGCCCGCATGCCGACGACGCGCCCGCGAGCTTTGCCGAGGTCGACATCCGCGCTTTACTGGAATCTCGCCCATCCCGAGTCCCGGACTATGAGTCCGAAGACCGGGCTCTAGCGGCGCTTGCGGCCGAGTTGGCGGAGAATCCCCGCGACATGCTGCAGAAACTCGTGGAGATGGCGCTTACTCTGTGTCAGGCCGACACGGCAGGCATCAGTCTGCTGGAAAATCATACGGGAGTGGAGTTGTTTCGGTGGGAAGCGCTTGCCGGAGTGTTCGCGCTAGCGCGAAATAATACCATGCCGCGGGAGGCTAGCCCCTGCGGGGTTTGCATTAATGAGAATGCGACGCAATTAATGTATCTTGCGGATCGGTGTTTCCCGGCGTTGCGCAACGATCCGCGCTTTGTCGAGGCCTTGCTGGTTCCATTCCGTTATCGGGGACTGCCTGTCGGCACGGTGTGGGTGGTAACGCACCGGTTCGACCGGAAGTTCGATCGTGAGGATGAGCGGCTGATCCGGACGCTAGCGGCGTTCGCCTCGGCGGGGTGGCAGTCCTGGCGGGCGCAGGTCGAGTTGGAACGCCGCGTGGCAGAGCGTACAGCCGAGCTCTCGGAAATGAACCTGGTTTTACAAAGCGAAATCGATCGGCGCAAGCGCACCGAAGAAGAGCGCGTGCGCCTGCTGCGCCGGATCGCGCTTGCGGAAGAAGATGAGCGCCGCCGCATGGCGCGCGAGATGCACGACCAGCTCGGACAGCAGTTGAGCGCACTCACGTTGAAACTCGCCGCTCTGAAAGCGGATTGCGGGGAGCAGGCGGAATTGCGCATTCAGATCGAATCGCTACAGACGATCGCCAAACAACTCGACGAGGACGTTGACTTTCTCGTCTGGGAACTCCGCCCCGCTGCGCTCGACGATCTGGGCCTGGTGGCCGCGCTTTCGCAGTATGTACGGAATTGGTCGAAGCATTTTGGAGTCTCGGCCGAACTGCACGCTAGCGGCATAGAAAAGGATCGCTTGACCATTGAAATGGAAACGGCGCTTTACCGCATCGCGCAGGAGGCCCTCAACAATGTCGCAAAACACGCCAGAGCCCAGAAGGTGGACATCCTCCTCGAATGCCATTCCGGTCAAATCTCTCTTATCGTCGAAGACAACGGCGTGGGTTTCGAGGGGGAGCGGATGCTCGGCGCGGGCGATCGGGGAATGGGCTTGATCGGAATGCGCGAGCGCGCCGCGCTTGCCGGCGGGACTCTCGTGGTCGAGTCGAATCCGGGCAGCGGCTCGACGATTGCCGTCCGCATCCCCGCGCATAATCTTGGAAGTGGAAAAACGCATAATGCGTAAGCTTTGCATTCTCCTAGCCGACGATCACAAAATGGTGCGCAATGGGTTAAGGCTGCTGATTGACGCCCAGCCCGACATGACCGTAGTTGGCGAAGCCGATAATGGCCGCGGGGCAGTCGCCTTATCGCGGCAGCTTCAGCCGGACGTGGTCGTGATGGATGTCACGATGCCCGAGCTCAACGGCCTTAAGGCGACCGAGCAATTAAGGACGCTATGTCCGAGCATCAAAATCCTGACTCTGACCCGGCACACCGATGACGGCTACCTGCACCAGCTGCTCAAGGCCGGCGTTAGTGGTTACGTGTTGAAACAGAGCGCATCGGATGAGCTAGTGCGCGCTATCCGCGCTGTGGCTGCCGGACATAGCTACCTCGATCCAGCCATCACGGAACAGGTCGTTGGCAGCGTGGTTGGTAAGCGTCCCGTTCGAGGCTCTCTTGCCGAGAAGAACCTGAGCCACCGCGAAGAGGAAGTCTTGCGCCTGAGCGCATGGGGTTATTTGAACAAAGAAATTGCCGGACGCCTCCAAATCAGCGTCAAGACCGCCGAGGCGCACAAGTCCAACGCAATGACGAAAATGGGCATGAAAAGCCGCATTGACATCGTGCGCTATGCGCTGCTGCAAGATTGGTTGAAAGACAATTGATTTTGCCAGTGCGTTATTTAGTACTCAGGAAAAACCCTATTAGTTTCCCCATATTCTGATATCCCAAGCCCTCTGTTACGTGAGATAAAAGGAGCGTTCCCTTCACGTAGAGAGGCTAGCGGCCTGCCCGCCGGGAACTTCGGAATAGCATGGGAGCAACGGACATCACTACCGGAAGACAAGCCATTTTGGTGGCGGAAGACGATCGCGCAATTCGCACTCTCGTAAGAGCCTTCCTCGAAGACGCCGGTTACGCGGTTCTGACCGCGAGCGATGGCGCGGAAGGCTTCAATGTTTTTCAGCGGCGCCAAGAGAGTATCGCGCTGCTGCTGTCGGAAGTGACGATGCCTAAGATGAACGGGCTGCAGCTTGCCGCCGCCGTCCGCGCATTACGCCCGCGGCTGCCGGTGCTTTTTATTTCCGGCGGCATTCCGCCTGCCGATTGCGGCTGGGGATGTGTTGCGAAACCCTTCACGGCGGGCGAACTCGTCGGCAGAGTGCGCCGGGTACTCATGGTGAAAGAGATGCCGGAAACAAGCCGCAACGGTGGCGGCCGAGTGGAAGAGGTAGCTGAATTCTTGTCTCCTTTGACGAAGCGGGAGAAGGAAGTACTCCAGTTAGTTTGCCAAGGCTATACCAGTAAGGCCATTGGGAATAAGCTCGGGATATCGCCTAAAACCGCCGTTTGCCACCGGGCCCGCATCCTGGATAAGGCGGCTGTGCATAAGACTGCCAGTCTGATCCGATTTGCCGTTCGCGCAGGTTTTATTGAGGCCTGAATGAGACAGGGCTGGCAGGTGGCGGGAGAGCCTGCCGGCAAGGCAAGCGATTCTGCGATGCCGCTGCCGGCAGTCCATTCCAGGGCCGCGGCAGGCGACGCCGAGATGGTCGGGCGCCTCAAAGGCGGCGATCCGCAGGCGCTCGCCGAAGTTTACGACCGCTACGGACGGGTCGCCTATTCGCTGGTTCTGCACGTGGTGCGCGATGCCGCTATCGCCGAGGACGTGGTGCAAGAGACCTTTCTGCGCGTGTGGAACCGTGCGCGGGGCTTCGATGCGGAAAGGGGGGCATTCGTGCCGTGGCTGCTCTCGATCGCGCGCAGCCGCGCCATCGATTACCTTCGGTCGGCAAGCGGGCGCGAACGCAACGCAGTCGAGTGGGAAGAGACGGATCACCCGTCGCTCTATATCCATACGGAACGCGAGATCCTCGCTTCGGATAAGGCGCGCGTGGTCCGGGCGGCTTTGCTCAAATTGGCGCCGCAGCAGCGCGAGGTGATCGAACTGGCGTACTTCGGAGGGCTCACGCAAACCGAAATCGCACAGCGCTTGGGGCAGCCTCTGGGCACGGTGAAGACATGGGTGCGAACGGCATTGAAAAACTTGCGAGATGAACTGGACGTGGCGGCGCCGGCATGATCTGCTAAGAATTACAAGGGTCAATACGTCGCAGGGTTTTGGGAGAGTGGTGCGCGACTTTACCAGGCGTAACAAGAAGGACGAGAGATTGCATCGCACTCGCGCGCGCGTCCGGATAATCCCTTTGCAAGCGACCATCGCAGGCATTGTTTCCGGTGAGTATGACCATATTCCCGAGGTGAACGATGCGTTTCTCGACTTAGTCGGTTACAACCGCGAAGACCTGGCATCCGGCCGGATGCAGTGGTCCGATATCACTCCGCCGGAATACGCCGCGCTGGATGAGCTGGCGCATGAAGAAGGCTTGCGGTTCGGAGCCTGCACACCGTATGAAAAGAAGCTGATTCGAAAAGATGGAACCCTGGTCCCGGTGCTGGTCGCCACGGCGGTTTTAAAGCTCTCTCCCTTCCGGTGGATCACGTTCGTGCAGGACCTTCGGGAAAGAGACCGGCTGGAGAGTGTCGACGACGAAGACCCCGATCTCAAACACGACTACGAGGAGATAGTAGGCGGCAGCGCGTCCCTGAAGCGGGTTCTGCAGCAGGCCGAGATGGTTGCGCCTACGGATGCGACGGTTTTGATTCTGGGGGAGACCGGCACGGGGAAGGAACTGATTGCGCGCGCCGTGCACCGCTTGAGTCCGCGCAAGAATCTTCCCTTCATCACGTTGAACTGTGCGGCCATTCCCACCGGGCTGCTGGAAAGCGAGCTGTTCGGCTATGAGAGAGGCGCGTTTACCGGCGCCTTGTCGCAAAAGATCGGACGTTTCGAGATGGCCCATCGGGGCACGCTTTTTCTGGATGAGGTGGGCGATATCCCGCTCGATCTGCAGCCGAAGCTGCTGCGCGCTCTGCAGGAGAAGTCGTTCGAAAGGTTGGGCGGGACCAAGACGATTCCCATCGACGTGCGGCTGGTGGCGGCAACCAACCGGAATCTCGCCCAGATGATGGGGGATAAGCTCTTCCGCAGCGATCTCTACTATCGGCTGAAAGTCTTTCCCATCACGACGCCTCCGCTGCGCGATCGCCCCGACGACATACCGATACTGGCGCGGCATTTCACGAAGAAGTATGCCGCCAAGATGAACCGGCAGATCGAAACCATTCCCTCGGAGACGATGCGCGCTCTGGTGAGCAGGAATTGGCCGGGCAACATACGAGAGCTGGAAAACTTCATTGAGCGGGCGGTCATTCTTTCCCGCGGACCCAGCCTTCGCGCTCCGTTAGCCGAAATAAAGCAAGATGCGCTGGAAGCCGCCGGCGGCGCCACGCTCGAGCAAGTGGAGCGGGAGCATGTGGTGCGGGTGCTGCGGGACTGCGGCGGGGTGGTCACCACGGCCGCCACGCGTCTGGGGCTCCACCGGACCACTCTCAACGCCATGATGCGAAAGCTCGGCATCTCTCGCAACGATCTCTGAGTGAGTGGCGCGGGCCCATGGCCTGCGCTGTTGCCCCGAACCGCGCATATGCCGCAGTTCATACGATTCGATTACGCCGATAACGGCGCCATTTCGCTCCACGGCCCGATGCAGGTTCAGGCGCGTCGGCGGTGTTCCACTCGCAATCGCCGGTGTCGCCGAGGTACTTCGCCCAAGCCCGCACCCCATGTCCACGGCTGGATACCTGCAACCGCCGGGCGATTGGGGAAAGATGTACTCGGTTCCGCGGCATAGGTGGATCATTCAGGCGGCGCATAATGTACCGTTTGGCACAGGGCAACTGGTTCACGCCGCTGATCGGCGGATCCGGCCACCAACACCGAACAAACGATGCTGCGTCCCAACATCGCGTGCCTACATTATTGCGCCAACTATCGCCATGCCCGCCGACTTTCAGCGAATGGGTTCGATCCGGCAGACTTCGGCACTCCCGGCGAAGTACCGCGGCGACACCGCCAATTGCCGGTTGCAGACGACGGCGCCGATCGAGCGCCCGGGTCGCTTCGACCGGTGGCGTCGTTTCAGAGCGTGCCGCACCATGTCAACCATCCATGTCAACCTGCGCGAGGCATCGGGGACAGGTGGCGATCAATAAGGCGAACGGCGGCACAATCGCCGCCTACGGCGATTTTCCCGCCCGCGCAGCCAGCCCGCGTACGGGCCAGCTTGGGTTGCGCTGGAACTCTTGGATATGCAGGCGGGTACGTCGCCGCACATGGGCCAGTGATCTGCACATGCCAGCGTGAGGTCGTTGAGCCCACTATGAAAACCCCGGTATTGATTTTACTGGCGTTCGGACCGTTATTCGCGCAAATTCCGAACCCCACTCAGAACCAACAGACGCCCGTTGCAACGGGTCAGCCGATGCCGATTTTCCGCGTCACGGTTGTCTCGCGCACAATTAAGGCCGTCAATTACCACCACCGGACCGGCACGACGCATATCGATTTTCGCGGCACGGCGTTGATGCCCGCGGCCCACGGCGAAGCTAATGTGGCCAGCCAGATGGGGTCCACCAAAATCGAGACGGCGCTGCAACATATGACGCCGGCCAACCAGTTTGGCCCGGAATACATGACGTACGTGCTGTGGGGCATTACGCCCGAAGGCCGCGCCAACAATCTTGGCGAGGTGGTGCTTGAAGGCGATCACGCCAAGCTTCTTTCTACTACGGATCTACAGACGTTCGGTCTGATGGTGACCGCCGAGCCATACTTCGCGGTGACGCAGCCGAGCGACGTGGTGGTGGCCGAGAACTTCATGCGCAACGATACCAGCGGCACTATCGAACAGGTGGATGCCAAGTTCGAGCTTCTGCAACGTGGCCAATATGTGATGGATCGCGCCGATTATAAGCCGGTCAAGATCAACCCCAAGGGACCGCTGCAATTAAGCGAGGCCGAAAACGCGGTGGAAATCGCACGGCTGGCCGGCGCGGAAAAGTACGCCGCCGATTCGTTCCAAAAGGCCACTATCGATCTGCAGAATGCCGAAGGTTTTTTGAACGGCAAGAACCACGACCGCAAGGAATCGGAAACCAACGCGCGTGAAGCGGCGCAGATGGCCGAAGACGCGCGCATCATCACCTTCCGCAAAATCCGGGACGAGCAATTGGCTACCGAGCGCGCCGATGCCGCCGGCCGCGAAGCCGCCGCTCAGCAACAGGCGCAAGCCGCCGAGCAGCAGACGCAATTGGAACAGCAACGGCGCGCACAAGCCGAGGCCGATCGCCAAGCTGCGGAACAGGCCAAATCGGCGGCCGACCAGGCGCGCGATCAGGCTGACCAGGCTCGCATGAAGGCCGACCAGGCGCGTGTACAAGCCGAGCAGGCCACCCTGCAAGCTACGAACGAGCGGGCCGCGGCCGATGCCGCCAAAGCCGCCGCTCTGGCGCAGCAGCAGGCAGCGCAAGCCGACGCCGACCGGGCCCGCGAAGCCGCCCACCTCTCCGACCAGCAGCGCCAGCAGGCTGAAAACGACAAGACGCAGCTTCGAGAAAGGCTGCGCCAGCAACTCAACCTGATCCTCGAAACCCGCGAGACGCAACGGGGCCTGATCGTCAACATCAACGACGTGCTCTTCGACACCGCCCAATACACGCTGAAGCCCGGCGCGCGGGAGAAACTGGCGAAGGTCTCCGGAATCATCCTAGCCTATCCGGGATTGAAGATCCAACTGGAAGGCCACACCGATAGCGTAGGCGGCGACGATTACAATCTGAAGCTCTCGCAGGAACGCGGCGATTCGGTCCGCACGTACTTGGTAAGCCAAGGCGTGCCCGCGGATTCGGTGACTGCCACCGGCCTCGGCAAGGCCGGCCCGGTAGCGACCAACGACAACGCCGCTGGGCGCCAGCAGAACCGGCGCGTGGATATGGTGGTCTCAGGTACGCCCATTGGAGTGGGATCGATCGGTCCGCAGCAATAACTTACTCGACAGAGGTGGGACCGACGATCGCCTTTGTCGTCGGAAAGGCCGGCGCCGGCTTGCTGTTGCGGCGCCGCGGGACCCTGGGGTAGCGCCGCGCCAAGCAGCGCCGCACGGCCGAATTTGCGCCGGGAGACGTCGCGTCTCAGGTGGGCAGGCCGTATACGGTATTCTGTGCAAGGCGGAGCCACTATGCGAGTCAGGAAGCCCCCAAGCGTACAGACCAAGACTTTCCTATTCCGGCCGGGCAGGCCATTGCACGGGACTTTCTCCATCGGGCTGGCGATCGAATCGCTGCCGGGCGGAGCAAAAATGGCGACGTTCGATTGGTGTGGTTCAAGGCGGCAATTGGCCTTCGGCCCCTCCGTGTCAGGCTTTGTCACCAACCTCCGCCTTCCGCAAAATCTGAGTGAGGGCGATGTTTACGTCTTGTCGGTGAGTGCGCCCGCTATGCTCATTATCTCGGTGAGTCTCAGCGGCGATGAGGAAGCGGTTGAGAGCGTCGCAATCGAGGAAGTGGACGACGGCCCGCGCACGCCGACGGTTTGCGCCGACCCTACAACCGCGGGCGACCGGACGTTCGAAGACACGCTGGCAACCGGGAGCCTGGTCACTCCAGCCCTGCGAGCTGTTCCGCTGGGACGGATCGAATCTCTTCGGCCCTTTCCCCAAGGCGGCGTTTTGATTCTAACTTTCCGTCGGCCCCCCGGCTCCGGGACGGGGTCCGGTTTCCTGATCCACGCATCGGTGGGCCGGTTACGGGGACTGGGCTTTATGGCGCCCGGCCAATTGGAAGTGAGCGTCTATTTCCGGCTGCAACCGGCGGAAGCGGGCGAAACGTGGGCGCTGACGCTCGCTTCCGATCGCGCGTTCACCTGGTCCGGCGCCGTGCACCGCAATTTCGACACGTTATTTCTGCCGGCGTTTTCGCTGATGGTGTAGGATCTGGGTTACGGCCATGGGCGACGTGTGGTTGCGTGCCCCTCCGTCCCGACGGAAGCCAGCGCGTCCCAAATTCATCTGGCTCACGGTTCGCGGCCAGGCAAAAGACGCGTTCACACGAGCGTGAACGCTGCACGCACGGGCCCAGAGGGCACCCCGTGCGCCACGGCAAGAGAGCCACGACGCTTTGGTTAAAAAAGCACGTCGAAATCCGCGGTGAAGCGGCGGCCGCGTTGGCCGAAGAACAGACCAAACTCGGGATCGGCCACATTGTAGTGGACCGCTTCGGGGTTGAAATGGTTCGTAAGATTGAAATCGCTGACGGAGAGGCGAACCGTATATTTCGGAGTCACCTTGATGTCTTTGGACGCGCGGGAATCAAGCGAAAAGAAGCCGGGGTAACGCCTCACGTTGGGAGGACCCGCGTAATTCTGAGCCGCGTCGAAAGTCGCGTAAGGGAAACCGGTCCGGTATTCCAACACCGGTGAAACGCGGAAGCCGTCCGGCAGATGGAAAGATCCCCATGCCAGAAAGCGGTTGGGCACGTCGCCGGAAAGATTGCCATACTGGTCGGGGCGAACCAGGGGAATCGGGAAACTGCCCAGGTTGCTATTGAAATCGCTCAAATCGCCGCGGTCGCGGCTGTTGACATAAGAAGCGAACAGCTCGCCGCTCGACCCCGCCTTGATGCGTGCGGTGACTTCCAGTTGCCGGTAGCGCGAAACGCCATCGCCGCGCAATTCATAAGCCCCGATGTTAGAAACCGGGTCGGGCGCGATGGGGTTCATCGTGACCAACCCCTGCGCCTGATTCTGCATATAGCCGACGCGGAGATGGAGCGCGCTCGTAATGGGCTGTTCCACCTGCAAGCTTCCGGTGGCGCTCTGCGGCGAAAAATCTCCCGCTACCGCGTGGTGGAAAATGAACGCGGAGCGAACGTCGGCTACTCCCAGAGTGTTGGCGTAAAGGAACGGACCTGCCGTGACGTTGCCGCCGGCGTCGAAGAAGTCGATCGACTCCTTGGGGTAGTGGTTGAACGCATATACGTTGAGCGGCACCCGGTCGTAAAACATTCCGAAGCCCCCGCGGAAGGTGGTTCCGAGCTTGGGGAAGATCGTCCAGACGATGCCGCCGCGCGGAGCCACGCGGAAGCTCTCGGAAACCTCTTGCGACTCGGTGCGTATTCCCAGATCCATCGCGAGATGCGGCCCAATGGTCCAATGATCCTGTCCGAAGATGGCGTATTCGGTGTCGCTCATCTGAAATTCGCGGCCGCCGAAGAAGGTGATCTGCTCGGTCATGACTCCCGCGGCGTCCAGAATGTCGATGGGATGCTCAAAGACCTGGCCATGCTCGGTACTTTCCGCGATGTAAGTGCCCACCTTGAATTCATGCAGGCCCAGCCTCTTGACGGGCTTGAGAGCGAACGTGGGCGACCAGCCGATGCGCGTGGAGTACCGGTTCTGCTGCTCGAAGTAGTTGCCACTGTCGCCGGTGGGCGTCATCGTGAAATCGGCCGGGCCCTGGCCCCAGATATTCGCGCTGAAACGCGTGGCCGAGAGCGTGTTGTCGAACAGCCCGCCGAAGAGGTTCCACTTATCGCCGATGGTCGCGGTGTAATTGCGCGTGCCGGCGCTCGGAGTGGTGGGCTCGGGATTGAAATAGTCGAGGTTGGCGTAATCGATTTTCTGCGGCGCGATGTGAGCCGTGGCCGTGATGAGCTGCTTTTCGGACTTGATCCAATCCAGCTGGAAGAACGAATTGACGCCTTCGTTCTTCTTCTGATCGTTGGGAAAGGGAAGCGTGTGCACTTGAACTTTGCGCACTTCGTATTCGAGACCCTCGGAGAAAAAGAGCTTGTTGCGAACGATGGGCCCCTCCGCGTTCAGGCGCGGCGTGGCGTCGCGAATGCCGCGCAGGTGGTAGCTGCGGATGGCGAAATCGGGGAAGGGGTCGTTGATCTCCCACTTCCATTCGTCGCCGCCGCGGCGCGTTTCCACCGACACCAGGCCCGCGGTGAAGCGGCCATATTCGGCAAGAAACGGCGTCTGGTAAACCGTGATCGATTGCACGCTGTCGATGGGCACGGTGAGGCCGAACTGTCCGGTGGCGGGGTCGGTGACGTCGGCGGAGTTGACGATGAGCGAGCTACGATGCTCCGGGCTGCCGGAGATTTCGAGGCCGCCATCGGGCTTGCGGACCACGCCGGGAACCATGGGCAGCGCATCGGACACAGTGGCCGGGCGGCTGGGAAGTTCCTTGACCTGCTGCGGCGTCAGCTCCACCGGGGCAGCGCTGCCCTGGTCGATGGGCGCGGCGGCGGACATCACCCTGACGCTTTCATGCTGCGCCGCCGGCTCGAGCGTCAAATGGACAGGCTGCGCGGCGTCGGCGACGGTCCCGCGTCCGGGTTCAAAACCGTCTTTGGAGGCGGTGATTTCGTATGGCGCGGGGGCGACGTCGGGGAAGGACGCCTGGCCGGCATTGTCAGTGACGGCGGCAGCCACTTGGCGCCCTGCGAGCTTCACTTCAATGCGAACTCCAGGGATTGGGAGGTTGCCGGAATCGGTGACGGCGACTTGTAACGCGGAGCCGGCGGCAGTTGCCCCGGCGAAAGACGCAGCTAGGGCATATAGCAGAGCAACCAGCGAAAGACGACTCACCCAGAACATTGCGTAGTCACCATGATAGCGTAGCGTGCACATGTGTTAAAGCAGACAGCCAGACGCTTTTGCGGGTAGTCTTTGAGGCGAATAGGGGGCATCAAAAGGACTCCGGGCGTCACCGTTGCGGCCGCTGTGTTACCGGCGTTGGGCATCGGGGAGAACTCCGGGATTTTCACTCTGGCGGACGGCTCATCCTATGCCCTCTGCCGGCGCCGGATGCTTCGCAAGTGGGAAGCCGCTTTGCAACACGCCGCCAGCGTAATGAGCAGGAGTAGGACAGGCCTCCATGCCTGTTGGGATGGGCGTTCCGCCCGCGAAATCCCATGAAGAACTCTGCGAGGTGAATAAATTGGGAACAAGGGGCGAACAGAAGGCGGGGTTTTTCGACCCTGTCGCGGCGGAAGACAGGCCAGGAGGCCTGTCCTACTGCGCCATGGCCGCGAGCGGCTTCCGCAGTCTGAAGAACGCGGCCGCGGCAGCCACCTGAAAGACAATACCGAACACCACCAACGCCATCACCGAGCGGTCGTAGAGCATCCCCATTATGGCGCTGCCTGCAAACCACGCCACTCCGTAGACGCCGTTGAAAGCGCCGAATGCGGCGCCGCGCTTGTTCATCGAGACCACCTGGGCGATACCCGAGCGCAGCGTAGCGTCCTGCACTCCTAACCCCGTAGCCCAGCAGGCCACGCTGGCGATCGCGCAGGAAGCGCCGCCGAGGAATCCCAAAGGCAGAGCGAACAGCGAGATCAGAATCCCAAACGTGAGAACCGCAATGCCGTAGCGGTCGAACAGCTTTCCAAAGATCATCGCCGTCAGCCCGTTCACTCCCATGGCGCCGGCATACAGCAGCGGGATGGTCGCCGGTCCGACCACGGCGGTCTTTTGAAAATGATAGGCAAGCAGCGGAAAATCGATGAATCCGCAGGCCAGCAAGCCCGCCGCCGCAACGTAGATCCAAAACACGTGCGGAAGCGTCTGCCGCTTGGCGGCGCGGGGAGCGGCGGCGCCTGCATTCGGATAAACCGCGCGCGCGATCAGCAGCGCAACTAGCGCACACGCCGCGGGGACGGCAAGGCGCAGGAACGCCGGGCCAAAGTGCTGCGTTCGGGCCACGGCGACAACCATCAAGAGCGGACCCAGCACGGCGCCTGTCTGATCCATCGCCGCATGCACTCCGAATCCCCAACCGTGGCCGATCTTGCCGGTGGCTTCCGAAAGCAGAACGTCCCTGGCCGGTCCGCGCAGGCTCTTTCCGGTCCGCTCGGCCACCACCAGCAGCGCCGCCATCTGCCAGTTGCCCGCAAAAGCCATTGCCGGAACCACCACCAGATTCAGAACGTATCCGAAAATCGCGACGCCCCAATAGGCACGGGTACGGTCAACCAGGCGCCCGGAGAAATAGCGAAGGCTGGCGCCCATCATTTCACCCAGACCGGCTATCAGGCCGACCTGCGCTGCGCTCGCGCCCAACTCCTTCAAGAACGGCCCCATGATGCTATAGGCGCCCTCGTACGTCATGTCGGCGAACAGGCTGACGACGCCGAGGCAGACAATGAACCTCAGAGCGTAGGCGCGTTCCTGCCTGGACACTGTCAAGTTTGCGCCTTAGGGCGAACGCGGCGCCGGCGAAAACCGCGTTCACACGATTGTGAACGCTGCACGCATGGGCCCAGAGGGCGCCCCGTGCGCCACGATGTGCGCCTGAAGTGTCGAGATGAGTCTCGAAACGGCATACCTGGCGATCAAGCGGCGGCGCGCATCAGCAGAGTCGCCACCTCATGAGTCTCGGTCAAAGTTTCCACCACCGAGAGCATCCCCAGAAGCAGCAGCAGGCCTACCGCGGCATACCGTATCGTCCTGGGCGAGAAGTGATCCTGTATCCACTGACGGACTCCAGCGCCGATGGAAGCCGCCAGCGCGCCCTTGGTGACCATGGCGCCCACCGCGCCGAGCCAGACCGACCAGGGCCAGCCGCCATACTGGGCCGCCATATTGGCCGCGGTGATCTGGCCCACGTCGCCCCACTCCGAAAAGAAGATGGCCGCGAACGATACCAACGCCGCGCGCGATGCGGGGTACTCCTTCTTCTCCTTCACTTCCCTCATGTCGGGCTTGCGCCAGAGCACATACGCAATGGCGCAGAAGTTGATGGCGGTGAGGCCCGCAACGACCGGCCGCGGCAGGAAGGTTGAGATGGCTTTGCCGAGCAGTACCGCGACGGCCATTTTTGCCATGAACGCGGCAGCCATGCCGCAGAGTATGGGCGCCGTCCGATAGCGCGTAGCCAGAACGCCAGTTGTGTAAAGCAGTTTGTCGCCCACAATCTCGGCCACAAACACCGCTATGTAGGTTGCAAAAAGGATCGGGAACATCGAATCTGACAGTCCTCCTCAAAGCGCAAAACGTTTCGCGGGGTTGATGGCAGTATACACTACAGGCACGCGTCTCCGCGAACCGGTATTGGGGCTGGGCGGGGCCGGGCCAGCGGCTTCCCACGAATGGGGCGGTGGCGGGGCGTGAGACACTGGCGGTCCTGTCCGAATAAGAGCGAAGCGCGTTCACACGAGCGGCGGATGGTCCCTTCGGGCGCGTCTCCGGCGGCGGAAACCGACGGGTGCGCGGGTGAAGAGAGCCGGCTGAAAGCCGGCTGCAGCCAGGATTGTCTGCCCCACAAAGGGCTACGCTGCCTGCGCGGTTAGACGGCGGCGGCCTACGGCATAATAGGATGCGCCGACGGCGAATAGCGCGATGGAGATCCATTGCGAAGCGTCGAGCGGGCCGCCCCATAGATTGCCTTGCTCGTGGTAGCGGAAAAATTCCACAATGAAGCGCGCGGTGGAGTAGAGCATCAAGTAGAGGCTGATCACAGCGCCCGGCGAGTGCGCCTTGCCGAAGCGCCAGTACAGCACGCCGAAAATAAGAAACTCCGCCAGCGCTTCGTAAAGTTGCGTGGGGTGCAGCGGAACCCCCAGCCACTTCGCGTCCATCTGCGCCGCGGGATTGGTGAACGTCACCGCCCACGGCATGTTGCATTCCACGCCATGGCAGCAGCCGGCCGAAAAGCAGCCGAGCCTCCCGATTCCGTGGCCCAATGCAATGGCCGGCGCGAACACGTCGGCAGTCTTGAGCGGTGGCAGCCCGGTCTTGTGGATATACCACCAGGAGACGGCTAGTGCCGCTATCAGGCCGCCGTAGAAGACACCGGCCGACTGAAGTGTTGCGAGCGAGAAGATCTCCGACGGGTGTTCGCGGAACGAGGGATCCACCAGGAACATCATGAGTTTGGCGCCTACAATGGCCGCCAGCGCGCAATAGATGCCGAGGTTGGTAACGGCGTCCACGTTCAATCCGGCGCGTGCGGCCAGTTTGCCGGCCAGCCAGAGCGCGGTCAGGAACGCCGCCGCTACCAGGACGCCATAGGTGTGTAAGAACGAGAGATGAAAGACTTCAGGATACATTGGCTTTACCGTGTGTCTGTTTTACCGTGTTTAACTCGCCGCTGATCGACGATTAACAGAATGCAGCCGATCACGATGGCGGAATCAGCCACATTGAACGACGGCCATTGATACTCGCCGATATAGAACAGCAGAAAATCCGTCACGCGGCCGGAAACGAGGCGGTCGAACAGATTCCCCGCCGCGCCTCCCAGTACCAGCGCGAAGGCCAAGCATAGAAGCCTGTCCGGCTGTTTCGCTCGCCATAGCATAACAGAAACCCAGATCACCGCCGCGATGGAGAGGGCGATAAGCAGCAGGGTCCGCCATTGCGACTCGGAGTCGTTGAAGACGCCGAACGCCACACCGCGGTTCTCCGAGTGGACGATGTCGAACAGGCCGGGGATAATCTTGTAGTCGGCGGAGAATGAGACATCGCGTTCCACCAGCCACTTGGTGAGGCGGTCCAACCCCAAGACACCCATGGCCAGAGCGAAAGACTTCAACCGCGCGTCAACCATTCAATGTCTCTTCAATCGAGTTAGCGCAGGACGCGCAGACAGTGGGAAACCGGGGGTTCGAGCCGGTGTCGCCAGTATACTTCCAGCAGCGCTCGCACTTTTGGCCGGAGGCGCGCTCGACGGTTACGGCGAGGGCGGCGGCTTCGGAGGCGCCAGCGACGGGTTCCGGGATAAGAGCACCGGCGGCAAGACCGCCGGCGTTACCAGGTGACGGCGACGACGGCGTGGGTGACTGTGCCGACGGCGTGGGTGTCGGCGTCGACGGCGTGGGTGACGGTGTTGACGGCGTGGGTGACGGCGCCGATGGCGTGGGTGACGGCGCCGACGGCGTGGGTGACTGTGCCGACGGCGTGGGTGACGGCGCCGACGGCGTGGGTGACTGTGCCGACGGCGTGGGTGATGGCGCCGACGGCGTGAGTGTCGGCGTCGACGGCGTGGGTGACGGTGTTGACGGCGTGGGTGACGGCGCCGATGGCGTGGGTGACGGCGCCGACGGCGTGGGTGACGGCGCCGACGGCGTGGGTGACTGTGCCGACGGCGTGGGTGATGGCGCCGACGGCGTGGGTGACGGCGTGACTTCGACTTGGGAGACGATGAACAGGCCCGGCAAATCGGCGGCGTACTGTTCGAGCAGCGTGAAGAGGCCGCCGCTGGCGGATAGCTTGAGGCGCGCTTCGAGCGGCGCGCCGATCAGCTTCTCATTGCGAGCCGTCTCCAGACTTTTCAAAACGGCGCCCCTGATTTCGATGAGACGGTCCCAGTTTGCGGTGCGTTTGCGCGCAGCGTCGCCCAGGCCGGCGGTCAATTCGGAGGGCTCCGGAAAATGGGCCGTATGCACGCTGCCCTGGCGGTTCATGTGGGTCCAAACCTCTTCGGCGGTGAAGCTTATCATGGGCGCAAGCAGCCGCACCAGCGCGTCGAGAAGCCGGTAGAGCGCCGTCTGCGCACTGCGCCGCGCCTTCGATTTTGCGGCCGACGTGTAGAGGCGGTCCTTGAGCACGTCGAAGTAGATGTTGCTCAGATCCACCGTGGCGAAGGCGTAGACCGCGTGATACACCTTGTGGAACTCGAAGTTTTCGTACCACGCGCGGCAACGCAGGGCGAGGTCTTCGGCGCGCACCAGGATCCACTGATCGATCTCGTGCATCTGGTCCGCCGCCACGGCATCCTTTTGCGGGTCGAAATCGGAGACGTTGCCGAGCACGTAGCGGAAGGTGTTGCGCAGCTTGCGGTAGGCCTCGACGAGGCGCGTGAGAATGGTGGGCGAGAGGCGCACGTCTTCGCTGAACTCGACCGACGCGGTCCACAGGCGAATGATTTCGGCGCCGTGATGCTTGATGACTTCCTCGGGCTCGATGGAATTGCCGAGGGACTTGTGCATGGCTTTGCCTTCGCCATCGAGCACCCAGCCGCTCAGCGCGCTGGAGCGGTACGGCGAGCCATCCTTCAATCCGACGCCGACCAGCAATGAGCTATGGAACCAGCCGCGGTACTGGTCGCCGCCTTCGAGATACATGTCGGCCGGCCACGGAAGCCCGAAGCGCTCGTTGAGCACGGCGAGATGACTCGAACCGGAATCGAACCACACGTCCAAAATGTCGGTCTCTTTGCTGAATTCGGCGCCGCCGCATTTGGCGCACATGGTCCCGGCGGGAAGCAGCTCGGCGGCCGTGCGTTCATACCAGACGTCGGCGCTATGCTCGCGGAAGAGCGCAACGATGCTATCGAGGATGGCGCGGTCAGTGAGCGGCTCGCGGCACTTTTCGCAATAGAACACGATGATGGGCACGCCCCAAACGCGCTGGCGCGAGATGCACCAATCGGGGCGGCTGGCGATCATGTTGGAGATGCGCTCTCCGCCCCAGGCGGGGATCCAGCGCACCTGGCGGATGGCTTCGAGCGCGCGCTGGCGCAGACTGTTGCGGTCCATGCCGATGAACCACTGCTCGGTGGCGCGGAAGATGGTGGCGTGGTGGCAGCGCCAGCAGTGCGGGTAGGAATGCGAGATCTTTTCCAGACCGCAGAGGGCGTGATGCGCCTTCAGGATTTCGATGACGATGGGGTTGGCATCCCAAACGGTCTTGCCGATGATCTCTTCGGGCAAGCGGCCCAATGGAAACCCCAGCGCGTCTTCGGCGTGATAGAAGCGGCCGGCGGCGTCGACGGGGCAGTATGTGGCGAGGCCGTACTGGCGGCCGGCGACGTAATCCTCCTGGCCGTGGCCTGGGGCAGTGTGGACCGCGCCGGTGCCTTGCTCGAGGGTGACGTGATCGGCGAGGATGCCGAGGGAATCGCGATCGAGGAAGGGATGGCGGAAGACGGCGTGCTCGATGACGGAGCCGGGGAATGTGGCGATAGTTTGCGGGGCGGGCTGGCCTTCCCCGGTCCAGCCGCATTTTTCGGCGGTGACTTTCACCAGGTCGGTGGCGATTATGTAGATGTCGCCCGGCGCGGGGTTGTTGACATCGTCGGAAAAAACACCGGCGGCAAGACCGCCGGCGCTACCACCAGCGGCGGTGTCGACTTCTACTGCTGCGTATTCGTACTTCGGGTTGTAGGCGATGGCCATGTTGGCGGGCATGGTCCAGGGCGTGGTGGTCCAGATGAGGGCGTAAACATTGCGGCCGGCGAGCGCGGGGTCTAGCTTCGCGGGGTCCGACTTAAGCGCAAAGCGCACCCAGATGGAAGGGCTGGCGTGGTCCGCGTATTCGACCTCGGCTTCGGCCAGAGCGGTGCGGTCCTTGATGCACCAGTGCACCGGCTTGAGGCCCTTGTAGATGTAGCCGCGGTGGAGGAAATCGACGAACGCGCCCGCGATCACGGATTGATAGTGCGCGCTCATGGTGAGATACGGATCGTCCCACTGGCCGAGGACGCCGAGGCGCTTGAAATCGGTGCGTTGGAGGTCGATGTACTTCTCGGCATACTTGCGGCAGGCGCGGCGGATCTCGACGGCGGACATGTGCGCCTTCTTACCGCCGAGCTCGCTATCGACCTTGATTTCGATGGGCAGGCCGTGGCAATCCCAGCCAGGGACGTAGGGCGAATCGAAACCGGCCATGGTGCGGGACTTGACGACGAAATCCTTGAGGATTTTGTTGAACGCGGTTCCGAGGTGAATTCGGCCGTTGGCGTAGGGCGGGCCATCGTGCAGCACCCACATCGGCCGGCCGGCGCGCGAGGCGCGAATCTGGGCGTAGAGGCCTTCCTTTTCCCACCGCTCGACGAGCTTGGGCTCGGTCTGCGGCAGGTTGGCCTTCATGGAGAAGGTGGTTTTGGGCAGATTGAGGGTCTGCTTCAGATCTACATTTGACGAATCCATTTTCGGGGTTAATTCCATGGTAGCAGGAGGGGCGGCGGGGTGAGATCGGTTCGGCGCGGAGGCGCGGAGATGCGGAGGCTCGCGGAGAAAACGTGCGGCATGAGGGTGGGGCGGGAAGTGTCCGAAAATGGGACTGGGGTCGTTTGGCATCTTGAGAATCCTGGCTGCGGGCGAGTTAGTCCGCAAGGGCCGGGAGTAGAGTAAGTCATTGAATGTAGGAGAGTACTTCGTTGTAACTGGCATAGTTGGGGTATTAGCGGACTTAAGAAAGGCCGAAGCTGGCGGGCGAAAGCGCCTGCCCCACTCTGCCGGCGGGAGGGGCTCCGTGTGAGGCTCCTAACCCATTGTCTCTCGCGCGACCTAAGAATTCCGGGGAAGAGCCTTCGGCATTTGGAGTAAGCCGTTTCGGTTCTTGATTTAGGAATATTTTGGGGCGATGTGATCGTATGTGATCGAAGAGGGCTGCACGCTCAGGCCGAGGGATACCGATATCCAACTCATATCGTTCGCCTGTTCCTGTGGGGTTTCGCGCCGCGGCCCTTTTTCCTGGAGGTCCGGCCATACATCCGGCACTGCTCCTGAGCGCTTCCGCTCACTCGAAACGGGCCTTCTTGCGGCGGCTCACCGTGAACGGCATAGGGGCGGCGGTCGCCCGCCGACCCCTGCCACACCACCGTGCGTACGGGTCCGTACACGGCGGTTCGATTGGTTACGTCAGCACTCCTCGAACAACGATGGAAGTCCGAGCGATTTGAAGTACGCATTGGTAAGCCCCACAGACAGAGCCTTGGCCCGTGCTAGATGCCAAGGGCCGCGACCACTGCCTGCGGTATTGCGCGCCAGCGGCT
>PLDF01000137.1 GCA_003135055.1 Bryobacterales bacterium
ATCTTCGGCGGCAGCGGAGTGGGCAAAAGCACCTTGATTAGCATGATGGCGCGCGGAACGGCGGCGGATTTAACGGTGCTGGCGCTCGTCGGTGAGCGCGGGCGCGAGGTCCAGGAGTTTCTGGTGGACGCCATCGGAGAGAGTAACTTGGAACGTTGCGTGGTCGTCGTTTCGACGTCGGATCAGCCGCCCCTTTCGAGGATTCGCGCAGCGCTCGCAGCCACGACAGTTGCGGAATATTTCGCGGCGCAGGGCAAGCATGTCTTGCTCGTCGTCGACTCTCTGACGCGATTTGCGATGGCCCAACGTGAGATTGGACTGGCAGCAGGGGAGCCGCCTACTGCCAAGGGCTACACACCATCCGTGTTCACATTATTGGCGCGGCTACTTGAACGCGCGGGGCACTTTGGAACGGGAAGTATTACCGGTTTTTATACCGTGTTGATGGAAGGAGACGATCAGCAGGACCCGCTCGTGGACGCGGTGCGCTCCTATCTCGACGGCCACGTTGTTCTGGCACGCACGCTCGCGGCGGAAGGTTGGTATCCGCCCATCGACGTGATCGAGTCGATCAGCCGGCTCATGCCGGTCGTGATCAGCGATGAGCATTTGAAAGCGGCCGGGACGATCCGACGCGTGCTCTACAGCTGGGCTCGGTCCGAGGACCTTGTCAGGATCGGAGCCTACAAATCCGGGACCGATCAGGATATTGACCGCGCGCTGCAGTTCCGGCCCGCGATTCGGAACTATCTGGTCCAGGGATCGCGAGAGTCTGAAACCTTTGCCGATGCGCGTAACCGGTTGCTCAGGCTGGTTGCCGCCATCGAGAGCGCGCATTAGTCCCGCGATGCCATGAAACGGCAACTGAATCGAATCCTGCGCATTCGGGAGCTCATTGAAGATCTCTCGCGGATTGACTTTGAAGGCAAGGCGGCGGAAGTGCGCCATCTGGAATTGAGCGCGGAGCGCCAAAGGCCGCTCGCCCTCGACATGCGTGCGGCCGCTTTGCGGATTCTGACGGCCAAGGAGCCTGTCGAGCGCGAGGCCTGGCTGATGGAAATCGCCGACGCCGAAATTTTCGGCTGGAAGGAGGCGAAGCTCGAAGCGCTCGCGGAAACGAGACGACCGATAGTTGATGGAGCACGCGAGGAACTGCTCGATCGTCGTCGTGATCGGCTCCAGGTGGAAATTCTTCACACGGACGCAGTGCGTGAGGACGAGAAGTGCCAGATCCATCGGGAGCAGAACCGAACCGATGACTGGTTCCAGAGTCAATCAGAGCGCAGGGATCGAAAGCTAGATTAAGACGCATCTCACATTCGACAACAAAGATCGGCAGACCTGTTGCAATGTCTCGTTCCCAGAGGAACACAGCTTTGGATTTCGTCGCCGCCCAGATATCGGCCCCGCTAGCCGACAAGCCAGGTATGGCCGCCGCCATGCGTCAGACACCGTTTGACGGCAGCGGATTATTCAACAGGCTGGTTCGACAGCAGTTGCAGAGTGGCGACGCAGTGTCTTCGAAGGCGTCGGGCCCGGATTCGGAAAACCATACGAATGCCGACCCCCTCTTGCCGCAGTTCGCTTCCGACAGGGTCTTGACTGCGCCGTACGAACAGAAGTTGACCGGGATGGCTTCACTCGGATCGCCAGCGAAGCCGATTTCACTCGATTCAACGGCGATCCAACAAGCTCCGCCGGACACGATGCCTCCAGGAAAGAGCGGAGGGACGCCTGACCCGGCACTCATGGTGACAACGGTACGGCCCGCGCCGGCTTGCGGAAGTATGAGGTCGGAGGGGCACACTGAATTCGCAGAATAGTCAACAAAGATGGACCCGGGTCCCAGTGCGATGGCTGATGGGCACTACGCTACGAGGAGTGCAAGAGCGAGATCTGGGGCGAGTACCGGTGTTCCGTCTGCTATGGACGCTGACGATCTCGGGGACAAAAGGGACGGGACGAAGATCGACGACCGTTCCGGCGTAACAGGTGCGGGCATTTCTGATACAAGCTCTACGAACGCTTCTTTCCGGAGGGTTACAACCTGCGGAGATTCGGCAATTGACGCTCCAGTGCTTGATTCGGAAGTTTCCGCTGCAGCGAATGCAGGGCGAACCGCGCCCCAGCAAATTCACGGGTTTAGTTCCGTGGATGAGGATTTAGCGAGCAACCGGGCTCTGTCAGCGGTCAAGGCGGAGGAGAACTCCAGCGCCCCGAAAGTGGTTTCGTCCAGTACAGCCGTCTCTCCGAAAGAGAACGTAGCGAAAGCCATTCCTCATGCGGCTTCCCACCAAAAGGATGCCACGGAATCGCTCCAGCCGGCGATCGTAGCCGAGCCGTATACGGGCACGAGCGCATTGGCGCAATCGGGTCCCGTAGCAGCCACATTTCCATCAGCGGATGTGGTCCAAAGCAAAACGGTCACGCTGCCGGCGAGTAAGGTCATTTTAGCGACCAGCAAGGGTCAGGCGGCGAGGGTTGGTTTGCCGATCGGTNNCAAGCCTGAATCTTCGCCTCGTACCGCGTCCCTAACCCACAGCGACACCGCAGCAGGGCGAGCTGTTGCGCTCGATAGAGTAACCGTGCCGCAGATTCCTCCTCCGGTTTCTCCCTCGACCTCAGCGAAGAATTCCGGTCCGGATCTCATCGCTTCCGGTGCGCTGAGTCAGGCTCAGCCGATCCACCCAACGAGTGGCACTGGAACAACGCAACAAGCCTCTCCCGACGTGCATTCTCTTT
>PLDF01000038.1 GCA_003135055.1 Bryobacterales bacterium
CCGAAGCTCATCAAGACGTCTCGTCTGCGCTGTTCGTCGACGATCCGTTCCAGCGAATATCTCACCGGGTCGTTGACGACCATCTCGCTCAATGAGACCGTAGGGTCGAAGAGCTCAAGTAATAAGGTGCCCTTCTCCTTGTCGCGCGGCAGATCGGCACCGGAGGGGCGAAAAAGGGTCAACGTCTCGACCTTGGGCGAGGAGCTCCCGTTGCTAGAAATCCGTTCCAAATCGTCGGCGAGCTGGTGATGTCGCTTGCGTCGCTCTTCCTCGATATATTCGTCAAGCACTGCGCGGAACTGCTGAGCGTCGCCTTGCGCGTTTGCCATGACGAGCTTTCTGATCGCGCTACCGGCAGTCACGGTCTTTTCTCTCGTGTTTCGCGGCTTGGAGGCCATCGTATCGCTCTATAGGTTATCAAGCGACCGAACGTCGCTGTGATTGCAGCACATGTGGTGCAAATCTGGCAAGAGTAGAGCCGGCCTTGTGTTGATTCAAGTGTTGGTTGGAATCACTGATGATACCCCTCTCAGGGCCTGTCCGATCATGCTTTTTTGCCTCAGGGTGCGGTGCCTCCGTTGGAGCAGGGAGAGCGCAGGAGGGGCATCTCGTGCTTGATTTCCTGCTCCGCACCGTGATGTGGCTGCTCGGTGATCGGCGGTCGAGGCTGTAGTCGCTCCGCTCAAGCCCTGAGCCCTGTGCTCGGAGCTTTTTGCCCCTCACCAACGTCTGGTTCGATGTCAGCCGTCATCGCGCAGTACCATAGTCGTGAGGTTGGGAATGAGTTCCTGGAAGTCTCGTCGCAGGCTGGTCTGCGTCTTCGGAAGCTGCGTCGCGCTGCTCGCCTTCTTCAGCTGCTTGTCCAGCTGTGGGAAATTCTTCCCTCCGCTCACCAGCGGGGGTGGAGGAAGCAGCGGCGGTGGCGGCACCACGTCCGGCGACTACCTGTTTGCCGGCAACCTGGGAACGAATCCGCTGAGCATCGCCGGGTTCACCATCGCCAGCAGCGCCGTGAGCGCCACTTCGGGAGCGCCGTGGTCGGTGGCCCTGGAACCGACGTCGCTGGCCGTGACGCCCAGCGACAGCTACTTGTATATGGGCAGCGCTGCCGGCGGCATCTACGTCTACACCATCAGCTCCAGCGGCGGCCTCAGCATCGCGAATGGTCGAGCGCCGGTGGCCACCGGTGTCGCGCCCGCCGGGCTGCGCGTCGACCCGACCGGCAAATGGCTGCTCGGCGCCGACGCCTTCGCCGGAGAAGCCTACGTCTTCGCAATTGGCAGCGGCGGCGTCCTGACCTCCATCAGCTCTTCGGTCGTCACGCTGAACGCCACCGTTCCGGCGACCGATCTTGAAATCACACCGACCGGCAACTATGTCTTCGTCGCCGACGGCACCGCTGGAATCTACACGCTGAGCTTCAACTCGAGCAACGGCGCTCTGGCTCAGGTCAACAGCCCGCTCAACCCCAAGCAGAACGGCGACGCTGACTACGGCATGGCCATCGCGCCTTCCGGCAATTTCCTGTTCGCCGCCGAAACCGGCATCGGCGCTGTCCGTGTCTTATCGATTTCCTCCAGCGGCGTCCTCGCGGAAGCTGCCGGTTCACCGGTCTCGACGGGAACCGGGCCTTTCGCCGTCCTGGTCGACTCGACCGGCAGCTACCTCTATGTGGCCAATCGGACTCCAGGCACGATCAGCGCCTTCCTGCTCACGAACAGTGGCGCTCTGACTGCGATTGCCGGCTCGCCCTTCACCACGGGCTCTCTTCCTGTAGCCATGGTGGAGGACAAGAGCGACAGCTACATCGCTGTCCTCTGCGCCGGAGGCAATCCCGATCTGCAAGTCTTCAAGTTCAACGCGAGCACGGCAGGAGCGCTGCAGAGTTTCGCCACGGCTAAGACCGGAACCGATCCAACCGAGGCTTCGAGCCTCGTCGCCACGCATTAGGCGGCTGCTGCACGCGCCGGGACCGTGTCAGTCCGCCTGCAGCCTGCAGCCTGCAGCCTGTACCCTGTTCCCTGTACCCTGTTCCCTGGTTTTACTGCGTCCGCTGTCCGCCGACCGCTATCCGCTGCAAAACCGGCCGCGCCACCAGCAGCACTCCCAGCACCACCGTGATCGTCAGCGGAGTCTTCACCCCCGACTTCACGCCCCACCAGTAATGCACCACCCCGCTGATCGCCGCCGCGTACGTCAACCAGTGCAGCCGATTCCAGTTTTTCCCGCCCAGCTTCCGGATTGACCATGTCGTCGATGTCAGTGCCAGCGGCAACAGCATCAGCCAGGCGGCCAACCCGGCGGTGATGAACCGCCGCTGGCTGATGTCGTCCACCATCGCCGACCAGCTGAATCCGGCGTACAGCCACACATACGTCGTCAAATGCAGGCACGCGTAGAAGAACGCATACAGCCCCAGCATCCGCCGAAATCGCACCAGCCAGCCGAGTTTCGGAAATAAACGCCGCACCGGTGTCACTGCCAGCGTGATCACCAGCAGCCGGAGCGTTCCGCGCCCCGTAAAAAACGTTACCGTGTGTGTTGGATCGGGTCCCAGCGCTCCAGGCTGCGTCGTCACTGATAGCCACAGCCGCCAAACCAGCCACGCCACCGGCGCGAGGCACGCCGCATGCGCCGCCACCTTCAGCGCCACAATCCACCGCTTGCTCATGGATGAGCTTCGTCCATCTTCAAAGTGAATCGTATTGCCTGCAGCCCGCGGCCTGCAGGCTGCAGGCCTCTGCCTTTAGAAGTTCTTCTTCAAATCCATCCCCGTATACAAGCTCGCCACCTGATCCGCATACCCGTTGAACATCAGCGTCGGCTGCAGTTGCCGGAAAATTGGCGCTCCGATTAGCCGCTCATGCGCCTGCGACCAGCGCGGATGGTCCACGTTGGGGTTCACATTCGAGTAGAACCCGTACTCCTGCGGAGACATGTCATTCCACGTCGTCGACGGCTGGCTCTTCACAAACTTCACCTTCACAATCGATTTCGCCGACTTGAACCCGTACTTCCACGGCACCACCACCCGCACCGGCGCGCCATCCTGATTCGGCAGCACCTCGCCATACAAGCCGAAGGTCAGCAGCGTCAGCGGATGCATCGCCTCATCCATCCGCAGCCCCTC
>PLDF01000358.1 GCA_003135055.1 Bryobacterales bacterium
CGAATCCCGCTGGGTGAAGCTCGGGCGCAAGGTGGGCCTCGGTCCGGCATTCCCCGCCAGCTAAAATGTGAAATTCGTGGCGCACTGGGCGCCCTCTGGGCACATGCGTGCAGCGTTCACACTCGTGTGAACGCGACATGTTTTACAGCCACAGCCTCTCAAGGGTGAATCTCGCGACGGGCCGTGAAATCCCCAAAACGGTTAACCCTGGCAGGCGCCGTTATCAGGCGATGCCATCAAGGGCAGTCATCAGGCAGGCCATGAATTTTCGTCGCATTGTCGCACGAGACACTGTCGTACCGATTGTCTGCATTCTGGCGCTGGCCGGCGCGCTACTCGCTTTCCAGAAGCCGTTCCGGCAGTTCATCAGTATGGAGCCGTACGATAACATTCCCCTGCCGCAGGACTGGCAGGAGAAGACGGAGTGGGTTTTCGCGCGTTTGATGTATCCGCAAAACCCGGAGGCGCGTTTCGGCGGCGGACGCTACCGCCGGTGGGGCGGGGAGGTGCTGGATTGGCACGCGGGCGGAACCAGTTGGACGCAGGATTATCCACGCGCCGACCGGCACTTCGCGCAGGCGCTACGCCGGCTGACGCGGGTGAATGTAAGGTCCGTGGAGCAGCCCGTGAATCCGGACGACACCGACGATTTCTTCAACTGGCCCTGGTTGAATGCCGGCGAAATGGGCGATTGGAAACTCACGCAGGCGCAGGCCAAGACGATTCGCGAGTACCTGCTGCGCGGCGGTTTCCTGATGCTGGACGATTTCTGGGGGCCGGACGAGTACGCTCGTTTCGAAGACAGCATGAGGATGATTTTTCCCGATCGGCCGGTGGTGGATATCGACAACAAGGACCCCATCTTTCATACGGTCTACAACCTGGACGACCGGTATCAGGTATTGGGCGAATGGGCGCTAGGCAATCGCGGCGGCTACGGGGGAATGAACCGGCGCGCGGCCGGAACCGTGGCGCACTGGATGGGCGTCTACGACGACAAGAACCGGCTGATGGTGATGATTTCGTTCAATTCCGATATCGGCGATTCGTGGGAGTGGGCGGACGATCCGCGGTATCCGGAGAAGATGGCGGGGCTGGGGATCCGGATCGGGATCGATTACGTGATTTACGCGATGACGCATTAGAGAGACGCGCGGCCGAGCTCGGCCTTGCGAGTTCCTCGATCGGCGGCGCGGGAGTATGTGGTGAAACTTACGCCGCGCCGGCGTTCCTGGAAATAACTTCTTCGATTCGCGGCCATCCGCAGTCAAGCTGGATATAAGCTGGATGCGCCGAATATGAAGACACTCGCCCTTGGTCTGCTGATGGCGCTTAGCGCCTTCGCACAGAGGATTGAAATTGAGTCCGACCAGACCGTGGACTTTTCCAGGTTCAGGACTTTCGCGATTCGCGACGGCCGCCTGAATAGCAGAAACCCGTCGCTCAACAGCGATCTGGTCCGAAAGCGGTTGGACGCGGATATCCAAAAGTACCTGCAAGCGAAGGGGCTCGCCTTCGTGCCCGCGGGCCCATCCGATCTCAACATACGCTATACGCTAGGCTCGGTGAGGAAGGCCGAGGTGGAGGCCTATCCCGCGGGTTGGCGCGGGTGGGGCACGCGGGTGGTGAGAGTGCCTTACACCGAAGGCACGCTGGTGATCGATCTGCGCGACCCGAGCACGAAATCGCTAGTCTGGCGCGCAATCGCCCGGGAGGACAAAGGCGATGCGGCGAAGGTAGAAGGCAAGCTGGACGACATGGTGAAGAAAGCGTTCGAAAAGTACCCGCCAAAAGCCAAATAGCGAAGCGCGGCGGCTGTAGCCATCGTGCCCATGCCGCAAATCTTCGGTGCGCTGTTGCACACGATTTTCCAGGGAAGCTGCGTCAAGGCTTACAAGCGATCCTTGAGAAGCCGCACAACATCCCTATTTCCGTGCAGAATGGCGACTACTTGCAAAGGCTTCGTCCCAGGCCGGTAGACGATCAGATATGAGCAGACCGGGAAGAATTTCATGAGGTTCGTGTGTTTAAATCCCCGCGCCAATGTCCCGCGCCGGGAGTCGCGGCCAGAAAAGCTAGCTTGTCGCGAATGACGGATTCGACTTTGTCCGCCATTTCAAGGCCAGCTTTCCTCTCGACATAACGCCAGATCTCAGCCAAATCGAGCGCCGCCTGCGGTGCAAGAATGTAACGCCGCTTCACTCAGGCCGAGCTTTGAGTTCGGCGAGATAAGCGTCCAGCCGATCTTCCGGGATTCCCTCGCCACGATCGAGTTGCTCGATGCCGCGCCGGATCTTCGCGTTGATCGCTTCCCGATTCTCCAGAAGCCAACGGTCCTGTTCTTCTTGCGTTTCGAGAAGCCGTAGCAAAGCCTCCTCCGCGCTGGCGGCCCCGGTCGCATGAATCTGCCTCCGGATTCTGGCCTCTAGTGCCGGATCGTGAATTTCGATGTTCATGGGTGCTCCTTGCAGCCTGATTCCTTAATAATACTGCCATTGACAGGCCGGCCGAAGCGGCAACGAAACCTGTTCCCGCTCTGACTTCGAGAAGAACTCTTCCCCATCGCTACCTTCGCCACGTTCTAAGGATGCAACCGCATCCGCGATCATGGCGTCAATCCGGTCCCGCGAATACCCAAGTTCCTCGCGCGTGACAAGGAGATGCCGCACCGCGACGCTCAACAGTGTGGCCGCATCGCCGAAGCGGCCCTCTTGAATGTCATCATCGATTAGGTGCTGCGTTTCTTGTCGAGATCGATGGTCATCAGTCCTAATTCTACTCCGGCCAGCGGGCGACAGGGCAGCGTCCGGGCATAATGCACTCCTAGTCAAATCTCCCGGTCCATCTGATCCATCACCGGCCCGACGACTCAAGGCCCGCGTAGTGTCCGCAAAACAGGTGGACAAGTGGGGAAAGGGCGAGAGCCGCCTAAAAGGCGGCTACAGCCAAGATTGGCCGCCCACATCTGTGAAGATTCCGGAGAGACAGGCAAGGATGCGTGTCTTACAAAGGGCCTAAGCTGGAAACTAATGAGGAATTACGACGGTATCGCCAGGCAGAAGCATGATATTCTGCTCCATGTTTTCGCCTTTGACGACATTGTCATAGTTAAAATCCAGCCGATACGTCTGGCCGTTGTCGGGACGCAGAATATAGATCCTCTTGCGCTTCGCATAGTCGGTAAGGCCGCCCGCTTCGCTCAGCGCCTGCAAGACGGTCATCCCAGCCATATACGGAATTGGGCCTTCCTTCTTCGCCGCTCCTGTAACATAAACCTTCTTGCTGTTAATGGTGGCGACCACTACTGTGACATTCGGGTCCTCGTAGAATTTCGTGAACCCTTCGGTGATTCTTTGCTCCGCCTGAACCGGTGTCAGACCCGATACTTCGATATCCTTCACCAGCGGCACGGTGATTTTTCCGTCCGGCCGCACCACCGCGACGGGAACCGATACGTCCACATGATTCCAAACCGTAATCTGCAAAGTGTCGCCTGAGCCAATCACGTAATCGTCCGGCGCCCCTCGAACTAAGGCAGGTTGCTTGACAGCCGGCGTTTGCTTCGGAGCCGTCAAATCCGGGGCTGCCGCCTGCGATTGCCTTCGAGCCGGCGAAATCCCGACCGGCTCGGACGCAGCGGCCGCCAAGGCTACCGGAGCGGCCGGCTGCGAGGGCTTCTCATTGCGCAAGTAGACGAATGCGTCGTCAACTGTCGCAGCCGGCCACCCTACCGCCACGGCCTGGCTCTTGATCTTGGCATCCGCGAAGCCCTGACGCTTGGTTTCGCGAATATACTGGACCAGCTCCGGGGGCGGCGCCTTGTCTGTTTGCGCTGCACTACAAACGATGGCGATTCCAAGTGCTATAAGCACTGCCGCCGCTGCCGATTTATGTCGAAACGCCGTTCTCATCACTGCGATCTATCCCAAGAACAATTCCCAGCAAGCAATTTCGGGACCATACGTCACGCCCCGCTACACCCGTCCTCCGGATCCCCAAAATCGCAAATGGTAGGAAGTCTTCTCAAAGTTTAGCATGCAGCGCGGCCTCATGCCCCCAAAGAACTTGCTCTCTAACCCCAAGTTCGTCGCGATGCTGTTAGTTACAGCTCTTTAGACTTTCGAATTCGGGTAAGTTCGCCGTCGGCAACAGCGACTTCCGGAAACTACCGAAGTAGTGTAGACCGACCCTCTTATTTAAGGGCGGGCATGACATCAGACGGTCAGTTCAGTATGCTCTCCCGCAGCTCCGGCCTCGCATCGCCGAACTCACCATCGAGCAGAGATCCTCTTGCAACAACTGTGGGTTAGACTACTCCGGACCTCGAAATCAATCGCGAATGTAGTGTAGACCCGGCTATTGCCTAAACTGATTCTGAACGACTTAGGTCATTTCTGGCTATCCATGACGCACGTGGGCTAACCGGCCGCTGGTGGTTTATACCTGCCGGTTGAACTCCTGCCCGGCACAAAAATCTGCTTCGGCGTTCAGATTGCTATGCTTAACACGGCTTAGCAAGCCGCCTATGTTCAGGGAAATGAAACATTATCTAGCAACTAGTTGGCTTCCGGTAGGGCTCTGCTTACTAATTTCTCTTGACGGACTGCCCCCGGGGGCGTTCGCGCAGAATCTCCCCTCGCGGATTAACATTGTCGTGGTTGCAGGGGAAGGCGCCAGCACTCCTGTCCGGAAGCGCGTAACGCAGGACCCCGCAGTGAAGATTGAAGATGACGATCAACAGCCCATTGCGGGGGTCACCGTGGTTTTTGCCCTCCCGGTATCCGGCACCAGCGGCGAGTTCGTTAACGGCGCCAAAACCCTTGCGGTGGTCACCGATAAGGCTGGTTTGGCCACGGCCCACGGACTCAAGACCAATGAGATACCCGGCACGCTGCAAATTTATGTAAATGCATCCCTTAGTGGCTTGCGCGCCCGCGCCTTGATCAACCAGATCGTGGAGGGCGTGCCCGGCACGCAGAGCCAGGCTCAGCACTCCGGTAAATCGAGTGGCACATGGAAATGGGTGCTCTTGGGAATTGCCGCCGCCGGTGGCACGGCTGCCGGGATCTACTTCGGAACCCATTCTTCTTCTTCCAATTCGCCCGTCACTATCGGCACGGGAACGGTTCTATTCGGGAGTCCTCAATAAATCATGTCTCGTCGGTTTGCCGTTTGCGTCTACGTTCCAATCGCACTCTTAGCTTTGTCCGCCGCTCCGGCAAACGCCCAGTCTGCCAGCATTCAGGGCCCCATTGCCGGCTTCGTTTTTAGCGGCGCCGCCAAGACCGTCCGGCCTCTGCTCGGCATCCCCGGCGCGACCTACGTCGCCCCGCCTATATTGAGCCGGGTGGATTCGGCGTCCATAGCGCCTGGCGGGAAATGGGCATTCATTACCAAAGCCCGCCATGCCGCGTTCGTGGGTGGCCTGTCTGGCATGGCTCCGCTGGAATCCCCCGTGGGCGGGCCGGCCGGGCTGATAGACGCGGTTGACCGCGTAGTATGGAGTCGCGACGGATCTTTTGCTCTTCTCTATTCTTCTTCCAGAAGCCGCCTGCAGCGAGTCCAACTCTCGGGCGACCAACCGCTGGCGGATTCGCCGATCGATCTTTCATCGTGGGGGAAGGTGACTACGCTGGCCATCGATCCGGCGGGACAACAAATCGCAGCCGGCTTCGCGGCGTCGGGGCTCTATCTCTTTAGTGCCGGGCTCACGGGGCAATCGCCCGCGCTGCTGGCGCCGATGGCACAACCCTTAGCGGCAACCTTTGACGGCGCCGGCAAGCTCCTCTTCGCAATCGATCCGGACGCACAGCAAATTGTCCAATTCCAATCCGGGAGCGGAATCTCGGAATTCGTCTCTCTGGTACAGACGGACGGCCCGGCTGTCAATCCCGCCGGCCTGGCGGTTTCAGGGGACGGCCGCTACCTGGTGTTGGCAGATTCCGCCACACAGTCGGTTTTTGTCTACGAAACAAGTTCCCGGAGTCTGGCCAATACCATCCCTTTGAGTTTCGCGCCATCCCGCTTCGACGCTCTCTCAGCCGGCCCGGTCTTCCTCTTAAACGGCGATCAACGGAAGGAATGGTTGTTAATCCTCGACGCCAGTCAAGTTCCGGTGGTTTACTTCGTGCCCGCCAATGTTGAGGAACGTCTATGAGTAAAGGGCTTCCAACTCTGACCCTTGCCTTCGCCGCGGCATTCGCCGCAGTGACGCCTGCCCACAGCCAAACGTTGCAGGTTCAGGTGACGGCAAACGGCGCCACTACGAACATTGGCGCGGGCGGTTCTTTGAGTCTCGCAGCGACTGCCGTCGGGCAGGCGGTCTTCGCCAACGTGTTGGTTACTAACACGGGAACCGCCGCTACCAACATCACCAACATTACCCTTGCTGGGACGACTGAAATGACGTTGTTATTGCAGACGACCCCGTTCCAGGTTACTACTTTGCCGCCGAACAACAGTATCGGTTTCTCGGTTCAATATCTGCCCACGACGGGCCTTACTGCCACCGCGCAGATTGTCGTCGCTTTCGGGACGGCCTCCACCTTCCCATTCACTCTGACCGGCGTGGCGCCAAACTTCACATTCAGCTATGCCTTGCCAGCCGGCGCCGCCACTGCTCTGGCCGCAAACGGCGTCATCCCCTTTCCGTCAACCACACTGGGAGCGTCCGCCAACGCCGTGGTGACCGTTACGAATGCCGGATCAGCCACCAGTACGCTGCAAACCGTAAGCTTGAGCGGATCTGCTTTTCAAGTCACAAGTTCTCCCGCGCCCATCCAATTGGGCCCAGGCCAACAGGCGTCTTTCAATATCGTATTCACTCCCCAGACGGGCGGCATCGCGCAGGCATCGCTGGTCCTCGGGTTCACCAACACCACCGCCTCTTTTACCGTCACGGGAACGGGATCTTCGCCGAGCTTCACCGTCACTTATACTCTCGCCGACCTTAATGGCCACACCCTTCTCAACGGGACTGCCATCAGCTTCCCCTCGGTGGATATCAACGGGACAACTGCCGCCACCATCAGCATCCTCAACCAGGGAACAGGCGCCGGCTCCGTCACTGGGATTTCGGTTACAGGCGCCGGCTTTCGAATTGCCGGGGAGCCGGCCCTGCCGGCCACAGTGCTGCCCGTGGGCCAACAGCCGCTAGGCGTGACTTTCCAAATTCTTTTCAATCCCACGCAAGCGGGGTCGTTTAGCGGGGCGTTTAGCATCACTCTGGGCGGCAGCACCATTTCCGGTACGCTCGCGGGGTCAACCGCCGCTCCCAACTTCACCCTGGAGTATCTGGATCCAGCAACCAGCAATACCTTCGCATTGCCAAACGGGGCCACCCTCCCATTCCCCAATACTCTGGTGAACACCGCTACCACCATCTCGGTGACAGTAGCCAACAGCGGCCCCGGGACCGGTCTCCTCAACTCGGTCGCTTTGGGCGGCAATTCGCCGTCCGCTTTTCAGATTCTGGGTCAGCCTGCCCTGCCGGCTTCCGTAACTCCCAACCAGAACCCGCCGGTCGGTTTCTTCGTCCGATTCAGCCCTCTGCAGCAACAGACATACTCGGCCACGTTGATCGTCAATTTGAATGGGCAGACAGTTACGATCAACATCACAGCGCAGGGTACCGATTACGCTTACACCTGGTCCAATGGCACCGGAGCAACCACGGTCTCTCCCAACGGCACGATCGCCATTGGGAATACCGCTGTCGGCCAAACGTCCAGCGTAACCGTCTCCGTCATGAATCCTGGACCCGGCAGCGGACAGATCTCCGCCCTCGCAGTGACCGGCGGCCTGGGTCTCTCCATTACCAATGCACCCGCTGGCGCGTTCACGCTGGCTCCCAACGCGTCGCAGAGCTTCACGCTCAATTTCGCGCCCACGCAGCCCGGTCCCGTCAATGGGACATTGACCATAGGAACCGATACCTTCAATGTCACTGCGACGGGCGCCGGTTCGCTTTTGACTTACTCGTATACTAACTCGGCATCCACTATAACCGTCGCTGCCGGGGGAGTTGTCATTTTCCAACCGACCGCCGTGGAAAGCCAGTCGAGCGTGACCTTCTCTATTCAGAACACCGGCACCGTTAGCGCGGCGATCTCCAGCATCAACCTGGTCGTGCAGAGCACAATTTTTAGTCTTCCGCAACAGCCCAGCCTGCCTACTAATCTGACTCCCGGCAGCACGATTACTTTCACCGTGAACTTCGTCCCCAACGCTATTGGGACTCTGACGGCCAGTTTGAGTGTCAACAACGTTGCCTTTACTCTCTCCGGCACGGGCACGCAACCGGCATCCTTGCCGGCCTATCAGTTCCAGGGACCGTCCGGCACGCTGGCGCCGGCCCAACAGCCGTCCATCGGGCTGACTCTCTCCGCGCCCTACCCGCTGGCATTGCAGGGCGTCCTGACTTTGACCTTCACCTCCGCCGTCTTCACCAACGATCCTTCCATCCTATTCGCCACTGGCGGGCGCACGGCGGCTTTTACCATCCCCGCCAATTCCACGCAGGCTGTGTTTAGCGGCGGCGCAACGTCGATGCCCATGCAGACCGGCACCACCGCCGGCACGATTGTGATCGCTCCTTCTTTCGCTACCCAGAACGGCTTCGATCTGACGCCGGCATCGCCCACCTCTCTCACGTTGACAATTCCATCGTCGGTAGCGCAACTGTCAAGCGAAAGCGTGACAACCGAGACGTTAAGCAGCTTTACGGTAATCCTGACCGGATATTCCACCACTCATGCCGTGACGCAATTGAACATTCAGGTCAATCCGAAGCAGGGCGACACTTTCTCCGCAAGCAACCTGACGATCAACGTGAGTTCGGCCGCCTCAGTGTGGTATCAGAGCGCCGCTTCGACGCCGTTCGGCGGGGCGTTCCTGATTGAGATTCCCTTTGTCTTGTCGAACGGCAGCACCACCGCCGACCTGGTCCACATGCTGCAATCGGTGACCATTACCGCAACCAACAGCGTTGGCGTTTCGAACTCGATATCGGTGCCGATTCCGTAGTGGGGCAGGCAATCTTGCCTGCAGCCGCCTTTCCAGGCGGCTCTTTCGGGCCTCGCGCGAGTCCTCGCACCCGGCCAGCGCCGGCTGAAAGCCGGCGGCGCCCAGGCTCTGCACAAATTGTGGGTATCCAACTGCAAGCGGCATTGGCTTGCCATCCGCCGCTGTCACTTATCCGGCGAAACTCACGAGGTTTGGCGATCGCGCCGCCGCCGTTTCTTTCATGGTTTCTCAAACTGCCCTTGAATTGACCGCGCGGCTGGCATAGACTGAGTGGGCTAGGCAAAATCTCAGGAGCGTAGCCATGTACAAAAGTCTTTTGAAAGCCGTTCTCACCGTCGCCGCAATTGGTCTGGCGGCCTGTTCTTCGGAGACCACGAACACAACCGGGACAAAAACCGATGCGGAAACTGCCGCGAAGCAGGCTCCCGCCGGACCTCCCGTGCCCATTGCCGCTAAGGCCGCTTTCTGGGAGATGTATACGCCGGCGCACGCCTGGGCCGCCGACCTTGTGCCAATCAGCCTGAAAAGCGGCGAGGTTGCCGGGGTGAAAAATGCGGATGGAAAGGCCGGCGTCTGGACCGCCATTTTCGGTTCTCCGTCCCAAAACTCGGCCCGCACTTACGTGTATTCGGTCGCCGATCAATTGCCGGACATCACCAAGGGCGTCAGGGCGCAGCTTGCCGAAGCCTGGCGGGGTCCCACGGCTGCGGTCATGCCATTTCAGACCGGCGATTTCACCATCGATTCCGAGGCGGCGTACAAAGCGGCGGCGGCCAAGGCCGCGGACTGGCTCAAGGAGAAAGACAATGCCGCAAAGCCTGTTTCCCTCTCGCTTGGCGCGGCTGCCCGATTTCCGGCCCCCGTCTGGGTCATACTCTTTGGCACCTCCAAAGGGGGATTCGTCGCGGTGGTCAATGCCTCCACCGGAGCGCTCATCACGAAATAGCGGGCACTGGCTCAAACGCCCGCTGAGCAATTCGAATATTGGCTTCGCCGCCCGGGCTGGAGCCAGCCGCCCAATGCCAAATTCTGGTCAAGTCGGATGTGAGGGGGAGTGAGGCGGGACAGACGATCGTTTTTNNTTGTCGTCTGTCAGGCGGCCGTGATTTAGCGAAACATAACAGACCACGAAAGGCGATCGTCTGTCCTACCAGGCGGCCGGCCAGGATTGGGCCGACCCACGATGCAGCTTCAGCACCCCCCGCATGGCCGCTCCCACTGTGCATACTATGAAATGTGCCGGTCCTGTCGCGTCCAACGGTTTCTAACTCCCAGACCGCGCCCCGCCTCGCCATGCGCACCCTGATTGTGGACGATGAGCCCATCGCTCGCCAGGTGCTGCGCGAAGAGCTGGCCGCATTCTCCGATATCGAAATCGCCGGCGAAGCCGAAAACGGCTACGAGGCGCTGGCGCAGATCGAACGCCTCCAACTTGATCTGGTCCTGCTCGATATACAGATGCCCGGCATGGGCGGGTTCGACGTGATTCGCCAACTGCCCGCCGGCGCATTGCCCGTGATCGCGATCGTCACCGCTTACGACCAGCATGCCATCGGCGCATTCGACGCCGGCGCCGTCGATTATCTCTTGAAGCCCGTCACCCGCGACCGCCTGGAAAGGACCCTGGCGCGCGCCCGCGCCCTGCGCGGCCAGATTCCCGAAATCGCCGGGTCGCTGGAGCGTCTCAGCGACTCCGCCGGCAAGGCCCGTAAGGTCGCCGGCAAAGCGGGCGACGAATTCCACCTGATCGATCTCGACGATGTGCTGGCTTTTCAGGCCGACCGCGAAATCGTTTGGATCATCACGGCGAAGAAGCGCTACATGGCCGCCCACCCGTTGCGCGAAATCGACCAGCGGCTGCGCGGAACGGTATTTCAGCGCGTACATCGCAACGCTTTGGTGAACGTCAATCACGTTCGCAAGATGACGCCGCTCACCAGCCAGCGCTGGCTGCTGACGCTCTCGGGCGGCCTCGAATTCATTGCCAGCAAGCGCCTCGCGCGCAACGTGCGGCAGATGCTCCAATGGTAAGCCTGCCCCTCATCAATCTGCTCGGCCACGCCGCCGGAGCCATCGTCTTCGCCATCTTCCTGTGTCTGCTGTTCAGCGGCCGCGGATGGTCCGGCGGGCACGGCCGGCATCTCTCCGGTCTGGCCGCCAGTCTTTCGCTTCTCTGGAATCTCGGATCGCTCATCGTGCTGGCGCGCCCCGAGCTTCCCGCCGGCGTCATCGCCATTGTGATCGCCGCCAGCTTTTCGGTCCTCAGCCTGCTGCCCGCGGTGCTGCTGCACATTTCGCTCGAAGATCGCCAGCCGGCGCTGGTGGTGGCCGGCTACCTGCTTAGCGCCGCCGCCATTGCGATGCACTTCTGGGAAATCCGCGGCAACGGACCGGCGTTGCACCAGGCCGCCATTCTGATCGTCACCGTGGGATTTCTGGCTCTCGCCGTTATTGCCGCCGCGCGCCTGGCTCTGCGCGGATCGGGCCGCGCGCGCATCGTGGCCTCCATGTGCTTGGCGCTCTTCGCCATGTCGTTTCTGCATTTCGGGACCGGCCACGCCGGCCAGGCTTGGTCGAGCGAGTTGATCGTCCACCACGCGGGCATTCCTCTCGCGCTATTGGTGCTGCTGCAGGATTACCGCTTCGTGCTGCTCGACGCCTTCATCCGCTTCCTGGCGAACGCGCTTCTGGCCGCCGTGCTGGCGTGGGTCGCCATCGGCGCCGCCGTGCGTCTCGCGGCCTCCGGAAACATCTTGCGTCGCCCGCTTGAGGAAGCCTCGCTGCTCATCGCCGCCAGCGTCTTTCTGGTATTCTTCGCCTGGCTGCGCAATGGCCTACAGGCGTGGCTCACCAGTACGGTATTCCGGCAGGGCGGCCTCGCCACCCTGGCCGCGCGGATCAAGGCGAGCCCTGGATTCGCCGATGAGCTGGAATATCTCGATTGGGCCGCCACCACCGCCGCCACCGCTCTGCGCACCCCGGATTCCGCCGTCATCATGCCGCGCGGTCTCTCTCTTCATGCGCCCGTTCTCGCATCCACGCTGCGCGACCGCCGTGCCATCGCCGAGTGGCCCTGGGCCGAAGCGCTCGTCCCCATCCGGCTTGGCCAGGGCGCATCGCGCCTGATGCTCTTCGGCCGCCGCCATGGCGGGCAGCGCTACCTGGGCGAAGATTTGGATGCGCTGGCGAAGGCCGCCGCCGAAATCGCCGAGAAAGCCGGCTCACTGCGGCGGGAGGAGATGAACCGGCTGGTGACGCAAGCGGAGCTGCGCGCGCTGCAATCGCAGATCAACCCGCATTTTCTTTTCAATTCGCTCAACGCGCTCTACGGCGCCATCCCGCGCAGCGCCGAAGTGGCTCGCCGCATGGCGCTCAACCTCGCCGAGACATTTCGCTATCTGCTGCAAACCGGTAAGACCTTCGTGCCGCTTTCCGAAGAGATGCAGATTGTGCGCGCATATCTCGAAATCGAGCAGTGCCGCATCGGCAGCCGGCTCGAAGTGGAGATCCATGTGGATAGCGCCGCGCTTGAGCTCCCCATTCCCGTGTTGAGCGTGCAACCGCTGGTCGAAAACGCCGTCAAGCACGGCGTGGCGCAGACTGCCGGACCCGGATACGTAAGAATCCGCGCCGAATTCCGCGACGGCGAATTGCGCGTCGCCGTGGAAAACAACGTGGAAAACAACGCCGCGCCGGCTGGCGCATCGTCCGGCGCCGGGCTCGGCCTGGAGAACGTGCGCCGGCGCCTGGAGATTTGCTACGGAGCCGCCTCCGGGTTGCGACTGTCGCTCGATGGGGAGACCGCGGTCGCCGAGCTATCCATTCCAGTGGCGAAATCCGTCGAGATGACGGCGAGTTGAGTCTCTTGCTGCGCTAAGTACACCGTTTCGAAAGGTCGGACACGTGCCAGACCGCTTGCTGACGCGCGCGGCTCCGTTCGGAGCGACGACCGTGAAGGAGCCGGCGGGTCATGGCGCCAGAACGGCGCACGTCATGAACAAGGCGATCGCGGCGAACACGAGTTGCTGCTCCCGCTGGCTGGTTGCCGATGCCTTTCCGCGCGCCCGCATAGCGGCTCCCAGCCAAAGCTAAAAGTGGAAAGCGATGGTCGCGGACACCGTACGCGGCGAAACATAATGCGTTCCGCTGAAAGTCGAGAGGAAGTTGTAAAGCGCCTCTTTGTTCGTCACGTTCACAACCGTCGCACGCGCGCTCCACTTTTTCGTCTCGCCGTGAAAGAGGTTGTCATCTCCTAAGGAAACGTCAAAAAGATTGCGGGATGCGATGCGCGGCGGATTGTGGTCGTTGTTCTCCGTTCCGGCCGCGGGAATCGAAAGGAACGTCGATCCGTACTGCGAAGCCGCGCAGAGACCGCTTGGGCTGATCGGAGTGTTGGGGGTGGCATGCACGCTTCCGCAGAAGAGTCCCGCCTCGAACTGCTGGTCCGGCGTCAGGTTGGATACGTCGACTACGCTATCGGTCCCATTCGGCCCATTGGCGCAATTGCCTCCCGCGCACGGCACCGCGCCGGCAACCTGGCCGCTATCGTAGCGCCAGGTGAAGCCGAGCCACGGCCCGTCCTTCCATGGCTGGTATTGGGCATGGGTGGTCTGGTTGAATTTCTCGTCGTGGTCGATACGGAAAACCGAACTGCCGCCGGGGACAGCGCCAATTCCACTGACCTGCGGAGTGAAGAAGCGCGCCGCTACGCTAGAGAAAACGGTATAGGCCGTAAAGCCGTGGTAGTTCGGGACGGTGGCGCGGACCGCATAGCCGGGGATCTTCGAGCTGATCCACTCGATGGGAAACGTGATTGGCGTATTGCCAAGCACGCTGAAATCGAAAGGCCGGTGCGTGTACTTCCAGATATATTCGGCATCCACCACCAGGAACCGTCCAAATGCCTGCTGGAGTCCTGCGTGGAACTCATTGCGCCAGCCGGGACCCTCGGGCCCCTTGGATACGCACGGGGCGCTGCTCAACGATTCCAGCGCATTGATCACCGGATCGTTGCACCCGGTGCTCGCAAGCACCAGGTTCTCGTTGAACGGAGTTTCCATGGTGCGCGCATAGGAAGCCCGTATCACGGTGCTGGTTTTCTTGATGTTGTAGGCGAGACCGAGGCGCGGCTCTATCTGTGCGGAGCTGGAGAGGCCATTATATACATCCTCGCGGAGCCCCAGGCTGACGCTCCAGTTACGTATCGTCAGTGTGTCCTGAATGTAGAGCGCCAGTTCCTTGATGTCGGCGTGGCCGTAAAAGTTGTACAGGCCGCTGGTGGAATTCGGACAACCGTCGGAGGCCGGAAGCGTCGCCGTTCGGGTCAAATCGTAGCAGCCGAGAATCGGCACAAACGCCGGATTCGGTTGCAGTGAACCGGTGCAGCCCGCCGGATTGGCGAGCGAGGGAGACGTGTCGGGACTTCCGTTGGCGAGCAGACAGGGGGCGTTCAAAGTGGGATCCACGATTCCCAGAGCGTCCTTTTCCGTGATAAACGTGTGCTGATACGTGATGCCGGCCTTCAAATTGTGAATGCCCTTCACGTAGGCTATATTCGTACGCGCGCCGGCGTTCGTTAGCGAGCGATTCTGACCGACGGTCTGGAGCTGAAGATCGGGCGTGTAGTCGGCAAAGGGGTCGCGGCTGGGATAGTAGTTGAATTGATCCCGCCGGACGTAGCCGCCGAAGGTAAATACGATGTTCGATCCGATCAAGCGGGTCCATGCGGGCGCAATGTTCAGGGACTGAATCTTCGCGCGCTGGTCCTCGGAACCGACGGGCTGGCCATTGGGGCCGAGGCCTCCGTTATTGACCGTCAGCCCGTTCCATGCGGTCGCGTTCTGCGCGTCGAACGAGTTGGGAACCTGAAACCACGAGCGCGTTAAGCCGAGGTTGAGGTTGACGCTATCCTTCGGAGAAAGCTTGAGGTCGACGCGGTCGAACAGATTCTCCTCGTTGCCGTGATCGTGCATCACTGTGAGCTCGGGCCCATCGAGGAACCGGCCCGTGTCCGTCCCGCTGATGGAAATGAAGTTGCCCCACATCTTGCCGCCGTCCACCAGATCGAATCCCCCGCTGGAAGTGCCAAAGCTGCCGTAGGACGTCGTCACGTCGCCATGCGGCTGGGTCACGCCGAGTCCCGACCGCGTAGTGACTACCATCACTACGCTGGTCTTGCCGCCATATTCGGCCGGCGGAGCCCCCTCGATTACTTCCATGGATTGCACGGCATCGACCGGGAGCTGATTCGAGAATACTTTGCTTTGCTGGTCGGTGATAGGCTGGCCGTCGAGGGAGAAAGAGTTGGAAGCGTGATCGCCCAGTCCGTGAAAGAGACCGTTCGAATCGGCGCTGATGCCTGGCGTGGATAATGTCACCAGGGAACTCAGCGACGAAGTCGAGCCTTCCAAAGGAAGCTTGTCGATCATCAAGCGATCCAGATCCGTGTGGGTACTGGAGTCGGTTGCTACCAGATCCCCGGCCTCGGTGACGGTGACGCTGGTTCTTTCAGCTCCGATTTTCAGCGTGAACTTCGCTTCGACGGGTACCGGCGAATGCACGCTCAAATCCTGCTCGGTTCCTTCAAATCCGGCCGAGATGGCGCTGGCATGGTAGTTATTGTAGGGAATATTGTCGAATTCGAAATTGCCCTGGGCATCGGTTGAAGTGGACCGGCTATAGTGCGAGACGGGATTCTGAATTTGCACCGTGGCTCCCGGGATGGCGGATCCGGATTGGTCCTGCACCGATCCGCGGACAGTTCCCGAGCCGGCGCTGATCGATTGGGCATGACCGCAGACCGCGCAACCGAGCGAAACAGCGACGCACGCAGCAGCGACCGCAATGAGTTTTTTCATTGCTTCAAGTATTGCGGCGGCCCTGCGATCGCCCTAAGGCATTCTGATGAGCGGCCTATTAGCTGCCTTGAGTGAACTGATAATGTCCACCAACGGGCTGCAAGGTTAGTGGGGCAGGCAATCCTGCCTGCAGCCGCCTTTCAGGCGGCTCTTTTCGGGCCATACGCGAGCCTTCGCGCCCGACGATTCAGCAAGACTATTCCGATGGGCGGCGAGGGACCTGTCGTGAATAAACTAAGGATTCCAGCGAGCGGACTGATGGGACTCCAGCAGGCAGCGCTAATTCCCGGCCGATTTGCACGCTTGCGGAATCGCCGCTCGAAGGCTTATTACGGGCAGAAGTGAAGCGTCACCGTTTCTTCCGATTCGCGCCGCCTGTCCCCAATTCCAGCCCGCTCGCGGCTCAACTATCCCGTCCGCAAGTTTCTGCTGGGAGGATTCGCCCCATTCGAGCTAACCATCGAAAGGGTGAGTCAGCGCAACGTGAGGACTCTAATCGTAGACGATGAGCCGATTGCACGCCGCGTCCTCAGAGAAGAGCTCGAGGTCGTTCCGGCAGTGGAGATCGTTGGCGAAGCCGAGAACGGCAAGGAGGCGGTGCTCAAGATCGCGGAGCTGCGGCCCGATCTGGTCTTTCTCGATCTTCAGATGCCAGTGATGAGCGGCTTCGAAGTGATCCAGCATATGCGCGGTCTGCCGCCGCCTGTCATCGTCATCGTCACGGCGTTCGACCAGCATGCCATTCAGGCCTTCGAAGCCGGCGCCATCGACTATCTCCTCAAGCCGGTGCATACGGCCCGGCTGACCAAGGCCGTCGATCGCGCGAAGGCGCTGCTGCGGAAGCCGGTAGAGTTGGCAAATAGTCTCGCCAAAATTGCGGCATCGGCCGAAGCGCTGAGCCCGGTCGCCAGCCGCAAAATCGTCGGCAGAAACGGTGAAGAGTACCACCTGCTCAATACCAGCGACGTATTGGCTTTCCAGGCGGAAAGGGAGCTGGTTTGGATTGTTACCGCCCGCCAGCGGCTGCTCGCCACCCAATCGCTGAGCGCGATTGAAGCGCGCTTGCGCGACCCTCAGTTTCAGCGCGTCCACCGCAACACCATTGTCAACACCGATCACATACGCAAGATGAGCGCTCTTAGCAGTCAGCGTTGGATGATCACGTTGAGCAATTCGCTGCAGGTGATCGTGAGCAAACGTCAGGCTCACAACGTGCGCCAGATTCTTCAGTGGTAGAGACGCGAGAGAAGGATAGGTCATCGCGCAACTTCCTAACCGCTTCCACGGCTTCAGGCCTGAGCACATCGGCCCGAGTTAGTCTTCATCCTGAATTCGGCTCTAAACGGTAGCGCCGGCGGTCTTGCCGCCGGTGTCTTCAGCAGCGAGAGGCGGCCCATGGCGGGAACACCTTCGGGAGACAAAGCCTACGCGCCCGGATAAGGCTGATTCAGCAAGCTACTCTATGCTTGCGCCCGCCAGGAACAATACCGCGCGCGGATTTGCGTTCATGGCTCCGAAGGAGAGCCGGCCGCATACCGTAACTCCGGTTCTTTCCACCAGCCGGGTAGTTTCGCCGTCTTTCAGCCGGACATCGATCACCTCTCCGGCGTGCAGATGCGGCGGGTTGAGCCAGTCCCCGGGATCCGGAACCAGCAAGAAGCGCGCCGCTGTCTGCTGCGCTGTGGCCGGGCCCACCGGAATCATGTATCCGGTAATCTGCACCTCCGGCCCGAACCAGTCGGGGCGGGCTGCCGCCGGGCTCACCGGCCCGGAAACCAGGGCGCCCAGGCTCTGCCAATCCACTACCCCGATGCCGGGTCTGACCGGCTTTGGCTTTGCCGCGTAGAGATCGGGACGGCTGCTCGAAACGGCGAGGAATATAGGCAGCAAGACCGCACAGGTCATGAACAGGGCGATAGCCGCGAAGACCAGTCGTCGCTCCCGCTGGCTGGTCTTAGATCTCTTCCCTCGCGCCCGCATAGCAGCTCAAGGGGCCGCTAAAAGTGGAAGCCGATCGTCGCGGTCGCTGCGCGCGGCGAAACATAATGCGTTCCGCTGAAAGTCGAGAGGAAGTTGTAAAGCGCCTCTCGGTTCATCAGGTTCACAACAGTCACGCGCACGCTCCACTTCTTCTTCTCGCCTCGAAAAAGGTTGTCGTCTCCCACGGCGGCGTCGAAAAGATTTCGGGATGCAATTCGCGGCGGGTTGTGGTCGTCGTCTTCCGTACCAGCCGCGGGAATCGAGATCAGCGACGACCCGTACTGGGCCGCCGGACAGAGGCCGCTCGCGCTGATTGGGGTGGTTGGGGTCGCATGCACGCTTCCGCAGAAGAGTCCGGCCTGGAACTGTTGATCCGGAGTCAAGCCGGAGACATCCACTATTGTGCCGGTTCCGTTCGGCCCATTTGCGCAATCGGCGCCTCCCGCGCAGGGTACCGGACCAGCCACCAGGCCGCTATCGTAACGCCAGTTGAAGCCGAACCATGGCCCGGTCTTCCACGGCTGGTATTGCAGGTGCGTGGTCTGGTTGAATTTTTCGTCGTGGTCGATGCGGAACACCGTGCTGCCTCCAGGTACAGCGCCGATTCCGCTGACCTGCGGAGTGAAGAAGCGCGCCGCCACGCTGGAGAGGACGATAAACGCGGTGAAGCCATGGAAATTCGGAACGCTGGCGCGAACCGCATAGCCGGGGATCTTCGAACTCTGCCACTCGATAGGAAACGTGATCGGGGTGTCGCCCAGCACGCTGAAATCGAAAGCCCGGTGCGTGTACTTCCAGATATATTCGGCATCCACTACGAAGTAACGCCCGAACGCCTGCTGGATGCCGGCATGGAACTCATTCCGCCAGCCGGGGCCTTCAGGCGTGGTAGTTACGCAAGGACTGATGGTGGATGACATGATCGCATTGACCACTGGATCGTTGCAGCCAACGCTGGCCAGCACAAGGTTTTCGTTGAACGGCGTTTCCATGGTACGCGCGTAGGATGCCCGTATCACGGTGTTGGTTCCCTTGACGTTATAAGCGACGCCCAGGCGCGGCTCTAACTGTTTGGCGCTGGAGAGCCCATTGTAAACATCGGCGCGGAGCCCCACGTTGATGCTCCAATTGCGTATCGTAATTGTGTCCTGGATGTAGAGTGCCAGTTCCTTGATGTCAGCGTGGCCGTAGTAGTTATACAGTCCGCTGGTGGAAGTCGGACAACCATCGGAGGCCGGGAGACTCCCCGTTCTGGTTAAGTCGTAACAGCCGAGAAGCGGCACAAATCCGGGATTCTGCGTCAGCGAACCTGTGCAGCCCGCCGGATTGGTCAGCGACGGCGATGTATCGGGACTACCGTCTGGGTTCAAGCAGGGGGCGTTCGCCGTCGGGTCTACAATCCCCAAAGCATCCTTTTCTGTGAGAAATGTGTGCTGATAAGTGATGCCTGCCTTCAAATTGTGAATGCCCTTGACATACGCCAGGCTCGTGCGTCCGCCGATATTCGTCAGCGTGCGATTCTGACCGACAGTTTGAAGCTGAAGATCGGGCGTGAGGTCGGCGAAGGGGTCGCGGCTAGGATAGTAATTGTATTGATCCTGGCGCACATAGCCGCCGAATGTAAATATAGTGTTCGCACCGATCAAATGCGTCCACGCCGGGGCAACGTTGAAGGTCCGGATTTTCGAACGCTGGTCTTCCGAACCAACCGGCTTGCCGTCGGGGCCGAGGCCTCCGTTGTCTACCACTAGCCCGCTCCACGCCGTCGCGTTTTGCGCGTCGAACGAATTCGGCGTCTGGAACCAGGAGCGCGTAAAACTGAGGTTCAAGTTGATTGTGTCTGGCGGGGAAAGCTTAAGATCGATGCGGTCGAACAGGTTCTGCTCATTGCCGTGATCGTGCATCACGGTGAGCTCAGGCCCGTCGAGGAACCGGCCGGTGTTCATCCCGTTGATGGAAATGAAATTGCCCCATCTCTTCCCGCCGTCAGCGAGATCGAACCCTCCGTTGGCGCTGGCAAAGCTGCCGTAGGATGCTGTTACGTCGCCGTGAGGCTCCGTCAGACCGAGTCCCGACCGCGTGGTGACCACGATCACGAGGCTGGTTTTGCCGCCGTACTCGGCGGGTGGAGATCCCTCGATCACTTCCATCGACTGCACGGAATCGACCGGAAGCTGGTTCGAGAATACCTTGCTCTGTTGGTCGGTAATCGGTTGGCCGTCGATGGAGAAGGAATTGGACGCATGATCGCCGAGTCCGTGAAACAGGCCATTCGAATCGGCTGCCACCCCGGGCGTCGCCAGTGTTACAAGGGAGCTGAGCGAAGATGTCGAACTCTCCAGAGGAAGCTTGTCGAACAACAAGCGATCCACATCCGTGTGGGTCACGGCTTCGGTTTCCACCAGATCCCCCGCACTCGTTACGGTGACGCTGGTCTTTGCAGTTCCGATTTTCAGGGTGAACTTCAACTCGACGGGTATCGGCGAGCGCACGTTCAGATCCTGCTCGCTCCCTTCAAATCCCGACGAGATGGCACTGGCATGGTAGTTATTGTAGGGAATATTATCGAATTCGAAGTTGCCCAGGGCATCGGTCTGAGCGGACCGGCTATAGTGCGAGACGGGATTCTGAATTTCGACCGTGGCGCCCGGGATGGCGGCTCCCGATTGGTCCTGCACCGATCCCCGCAAAGCTCCCGAGCCGGCGCTGATCGATTGGGCATAACCGAAGACCGCGCAACTGAGACAGAGAGTAAGCCACGCAGCAGTGACCGCAATGAGGTTTTTCATTGCTTCAAGTATCGGGAAGGTTGTGTAACCGCCCTAAGGTATTCTGATGGGAGGCCAAGAAGGCGCCGTGAGTGGACTGAACATTGCCACGAGCGGGCGGCGATTATGCGCGAAGGTTTTCCCTTTATTTCAATGTCGCGGAGGCCGTGTAACCGGCTTATAGACCTTCGCCCAATTGAGTGACAGGGAGATGTACTACTAGAAACTGGACACGAGCTTTTTCGTTAGCCCAATGTCACTTACTTTGCCGGATGTGAGGCGGCGTGAGGCAGGACAGACGATCGTTTTTTGTCGTCTGTCAGGTTATCGTCATCCATGTGCCAGTTGGATAGTGCTTCTTAGCCGGCCCCTACGCCCGCGGGTGCTTAAACGGATTCGGGAAACGCCGGTCAAAATCCGCTCCCTTACGGTCGCGGCTCCGTAACATTTGCAGACACACGCAGCCGAGACGGAGCCGTGAGGGAGCGGGATTTCGNNAGCGGGATTTCGCGGCCGAGCGAGTAAATCCCGAAAACGTTTAAGCCCCTACGCCCGCCAGTTAATCCCTACGTTCAGCTTCTTTTTCGCATATTCCAGACTGCGCTCCAGATCGAGCCGCTGCTGCTCCTTCAGCGCTTCGGTCATGATCGCGGGCTTGGTTCCGGCGACGTCCTCAACCACCATCGCACCCATATAAGGATGCCCGGCCTTGGCCAGCGCCACGAAGCGCGCGAACTCCGCGGCCGAAGCTTTCGGGAAGGCCTTCCAGAAGTCCGGCTCCAGATACGGAATGATCCGCGGCGGCCGGCCGGTGATCAGTTCCAACTGCATCGACGATTTCGGGCACAGTTCCCGGAACCGGTCCATGAAACGCACGAAATCCACCGTGCCATCTCCCAATACCACCCACTGTCCCGCCGCGCCGCGCGGGTGCTCGAACAGCACCGAGTCGCGGATGTGCGTCGTCACCACGTATGGCGCCAGCGTTTCCAGCGTGACGAACGGATCTTCCGCCACCCACAGCGGGTTGCCGGTATCGAGATTGGAACCGACATAATCCTTACCCGACTCTTCGATGATCGTTTTCACTTCGCTCGCCTGCATGTCGCCATCGTGGTTCTCAATGGCGATCTTTACGCCCAGATCGAGCGCCTCGCTGCGCACCGATTTGAATACGTTGATGGTATTTTCCATGTGCGCTTCAATGGGCAGGGGACCGGTGCGGTCGGCGCTCGACCCCATGAAGCAGCGCATGGCCTTGGCGCCGACTGCGCGCGCGATGCGCAGACCTTCCAACATGCGCTCGCGCGCCGGCGGACCGATCTTGCTGAAGGAATGGCTGGAAGGGCAGATGCAGCCCATGCCGCCATCGAGGACCATGTGGTAACGGGCGGCCTGATCCTTGATCTTCCGCAGATACGCCGGCTCTTTGCTCTCATACTCGTCGAGGCTCGAAATCTGGATGGTGTCGAGCTTCAGACTGCCCGCATAGTCCACCAGTTGCGGGGCCTTCCACTTGAAGGCGCGCAGCGAGTAAGTGTCGAACCCGAGCTTGATGGGAATGGCGCTGGTGGGCGTCTGCTGGGCGGCGGCTAAGGCGGGCATATGTTGAGCCGCGAAAGCGGGCTTTTTTTGAGCCGCCGCTAAGGCGGCAGCGGCCGGAATGGATCGCAGAAATGCGCGGCGGTACATGACCTAATTTATCGCAAACGGATGGCGCCGGGCGTGCAACGTTCCCGGCTGTGCATCCAGGCGTTACGGTATGTCGTTGCACCAAACCATCTTGGGCGCGGTCCCACGGTTCCGGCCGTGCCGTTTCCTCACACCGGTGTGGCCGGCGGGCATCAGCCGAGGGATGGGAGACTGGCCGTAACGCCTGCTATAATCGACACTTAAACCAGCTTTCAAACCGGCGTTCCAACGCACGCATCAAATCAACCAATGAAGTGGATCTTCGCATTTTTCATCCTGGCGGCGGCAAGCTGCCCGTTTATCCTCGGGCAAACCACCCCCGATTTCACAACGGGACAAGCGGCGAGATTGGTGATCGGCCAAAGCAGCTTTACGTCGGCCGATTCGAATTCGACTAACAGCATCATCGGCGGGGCGAGCGGCGTCGCTTATGCGGCCGACACGCTTTTCATCGCCGACGACAACTACCTGGGCGCGCTCCCCGAGAACAACCGCGTGCTCATCATTCCCAACCTCTCGGGCACGCTGCCGCAGCCCACGGCTGTGTTGCCGGACAATTCGACTTGCCCGATTTGCGTCGGCGTTGCGTCGGTAGTGTTGGGACAGCCCGATTTCGTCACCACCACGGAAAATCTGCTCGCAACGCAAAACAATTTGCGCGCCCCGACGGCAGTGGCATCCGACGGCATCCATTTGGTGGTGGCGGATACCAACCACAACCGCGTGCTGATCTGGAATCATATCCCCACCAGCAATGACGCCCCCGCGGACGTGGTGGTGGGCCAGCCGAACTTCACCAGTGCCGCCGTTCCCACCAACGGAACGCCCAGCGCAACCAGCTTGAGCGGTCCTGAAGGCGTCTGGATACTGAACGGCAAGCTGTACGTGGCCGACACGCAGAATAACCGCGTGATGATCTGGAATCAGATTCCCACCACCAACGGCGCCGCCGCCAACGTGGTGCTGGGTCAGCCGAATTTCACTACCTTCGTGGAGGTGAATATCCTCGCGCAGACCACGTCGGCCTCCGCCACTAACCTGTTGAACCCGACATCCGTCACCTCCGACGGCACGCGTCTCTTCGTGTCGGACCTGGGCTACAACCGGGTGCTCATCTGGAACCATATTCCCACCGCCAACGACGCGCCGGCCGATGTGGAGATAGGCCAGCCCGATATGAATAGCAGCATTCCCAACAACGGATTCAGCCAAACCAGCACCACCTCCAACGGAGTTACCACCCTCAACCCGGAAGTTCCGGTGCTGTGCACGGTTTCGAACGGCGTGGATGTTAACCTTAACCCGACCTATCCGTCGGAATGCAGCTACACGCTCAACTATCCACGCTTTGCTCTTTCCGACGGCAGACGCCTGTTCATCGCCGACGGAGGCAACGACCGCGTCCTTGAGTTTCTCACTATCCCCACACAGAACGCCGCTGCGGCGGACACCATTATCGGCCAGATCGGCGGGCTGGTCGACCAGGCGACGGACGCGGCCGATTCCATGAATACGCCCACCTCGCTGGCGTTCGACGGCACCAATCTCTATGTCGCCGATCCCTATAACCGGCGGATTACGGTGTACACGGTGGCGCCGAACATCCTTCCATACCAGGCATTGGTGAACACCTTCAATACGAATATCTATGCGACCGGCAACATCGCCATCGCAGGCACGATCAACAACGGAGACGTGATCACCGTCACCATCGGCAACTCCGCTCCCGTTACTCCTAACCAGGACAGCAACACGTACATATACACGGTGAAGGCGACGGATACCTTCCCCTCCATAGTTCAGGCGCTAACGGACGCGATCAATTCGAACGGCGGCGACCCCAACGTAATCGCCACGGCCGACACCGCCGACGACGAAGTGGTGCTCACTGCCAGAGTTACCGGGTCGCAAGGCGGCAACATTGCCTATTCGACCGCGCTTTCCGCCAACCCTGAAATCACCGCGACTGCCGCGGACTCCCAACTCGACGGCGGCGGGAACGCAGCGTCGGTGGCTCCGGGAACGCTGGTCTCCATCAACGGGACGAATCTTTCGTCGCAGACGGCTTCGGCCGATTTGACGCAGGCGCAGTTGCCGACCACCTTGGGCGGCGTGTATGTCTACTTTGACGGCATCCCGGCGCCGCTCACCTTTGTTTCGCCCACGCGGATCGTCGCGCAGATCCCTTGGGAGCTCACCAGCACCACCAGCATCAACGCTTATGTGGTGTCGAATATCGGCGGAACCATGACGTTTACTTCGGCCGTGGCCGCGACCATCGTCGTCGCCAATCCGGGCTTAGAGGGGCAGTTGACAACTTCGAATCCGGAGATCGGAATCGCGTTCCACTATTCGAGTAATGCGACGGCCATCGTATCGGTAGATGGATCCGCCAACGCGGGCGATGTGGCCACGGTTACCGTGCGCGATCGCCCTTACAATTACACGGTGCAGGCCACCGATACGCTCGACAGCATACGCGACGCAATGATCGCCCAGATCCAGCGGGATTCGGAAGTCACCTGCACGGCGGCGGGCGTATTCGACCGCATCATTATCACCGCGCGGGTGGCCGGTCCGGACGGCGATGGCATTCCCATCGCAGCCAGCGCCAGCAGCGGCGCCGATGTCACCATGACGGCCTTCGATTCGCAGACCGGCGCCGCCAACATCGCCAATAGCCCGGTGACGGCGGCCAATCCCGCGCAAGCCGGGGAGCTGATTATTTTTTATACCACCGGAATGGGGCTTCCCGTTCTGACCAGCGGCAATCAGCCTTATATCGTCACCGGCATGCAGTACCCGGTGGGCGCGCCCATCACGGCGCCGCAACAATTCGCTAACGCCATCGCCGGTGGCAGCACGGCGGACGTGATCCAATCCACGCTGCTGCCGGGGTCGGTCGGCTTGTTCGAAGTAGTGCTGCACCTGAGCCCCGGGCTGGGCACCAACGGCTATACCGAAGTGACGGTGGCGCAGGGGGCCTTCGTGAGCAACCCCGTGGCGATCGCCGTCGTGGCGCAGCAGTAGAGTGGGACAGACCTCCCGGTCGTTCTGCCGGTCGCTGCAAGTCAGAGGTGGGACAGACGATCGGGTTGCGTCGTCTGTCAAGTGCCCGTGCTGCAAGCGAAAATGACAGGGTCGAAGAACCCCGCCTTCTGTTCGCCCTCTGTTCCCGATTTATTCGCCTCGCAGAGTTCTTCATGGGATTTCGCGGGCGGAAGGCCCATCCCAACAGACCACGAAACCCGATGGTCTGTCCTACCTCCGGAGACAGACCGGGAGGTCTGTCTTACTTAATCCCAGAAATATTTCGGCAACCCCGGTTTGGTCTCGCGCAGAATCTCGATCACTGCCTGCCGGTCCGCGGCCGTCAGGCGCGCGTAGCGTTCGCCGCTCTCCTTGCCCGATAGCACCGCCCACATGCGCTGGTAGACGGCGTCGCGCGTTCCCGCGGGCAAAGCGTCGAATGCCGCCGAATAAATCATGTAGCTGCATGGATAGCGCATCAACCTGCGCTCCAGATCGAACTGGCGCAACGAGCGGCCCTTCGAATCGAGCGGGCCGCCGGCCGCAAACTTCCGATCGAATCCCGAGGAGCCCTCAATCCGGCCCTTCAGCGGCGCTTCGTCCACGAACAACAGATAGTCGGCCAGCGCTACCGATGCGTCGGACGCCGGGGTGGTTTTCCGATACGCGGCGTAACGCGCTTCCCAGCCCGCCCGCGTCAGCAGATTGATGGCGCGCACCTCGTGCTCGAACACCATCAACGCCACGATATCGCTGTACTTCGATAAGTAGGCGCCGGTATCGATTTTGCCATCGAGCGAAGCTAACTCGCCGGCTCCCGGCGCCGGCGCCTCGGCTTTGGCGTCCGTCACCAGAATATTGCCCATATGCCGCGCGCCGCCGCTCTTCCCCGTCACGTACCAGCCGCCCCACCGCTGCTCCATGGGGCTCGAGTGATCGGCGTAGTAACTGCCCATCTGAAACAGCGCCGTGCCGTCGCGGGCCGTGAACACGCTGCGCACCAGCATTCCCGGAACGCCCGCGGCGTTGTACGAGTTGTGGCACGACAGGCAGTCGTTGCGCCGGTGGAAGACCGGTTTCTCGCTGAACTGCTGGTCGAGCGTATAAAAGACGACCCCCTGTTCGGGATCTTCCGCCGCCAGCTCCACCGTCCACGCCCCGCGCAACCAGGCAATTGCCACCGAATCGTTGAAGAACACCGAACGCGGGTTATGCGGACCAATGCCGCTGGTTTGGAAACTGGTCTTTGAGAATACCGCCATCTGCGATTCCACGGGAATCCCCAGCGCTTCGAGCAATGGGCGCAGATAGCCGTTGGCCGGGTCGAATTTAAGCCGGGTCTGGCCCTGTTGAATCTTGCGGTTCAACTCCGCCACGGGGTCGTGCGTGGGGCGCGTCGAGTATTCAATGGCGGCGTCGTCCGGGCCGATGAACACTTCGGTGAAAGCGGTCAGGGCAAGACCTAGGACAAAACCCAGGGCGACCAGGGCAACCGGGGCCATGCCAAAACGGAAAATTGTACGCCGCATTTTGAATTCGTCTACTACAATGTTATCGAACGCAATCCCGGCACGTTATAATCGTGCGGTTTAAGGAGACAGTTTTATGGCCAAAATCGAAAGTTATGCGCCCGGTTCATTCTGCTGGGCAGAGCTGGCGACCGCCGACGCCGGCGCCGCCAAACAATTCTATGGTGACATGTTCGGATGGACCGCCGTGGACCATCCGATGCCTGCCGGCGTCTACACCATGTTCCAATCGGGCGGCGACGATGCCGGCGCTGTATATCAGGCGCCGCCGGACGTGCCCACGAGTTGGGCGGTCTATTTTTCCGTGACCGACGTGCAAGCCTCGGCCGCGCAGATCGAGCCGCTGGGGGGCAAGATTATCATGGGGCCGATGGATATCGGCGAGTCCGGCAGTATGGTAGTGGCTCAGGATCCGCAGGGCGCCTACTTTTCGCTGTGGCAAGCCAAACGTCACATCGGAGCGAGTTATGGCGGACCGCTGGGACAGGTGATGTGGCCCGAGCTGAATACGCCCGATCCGGCCGGCTCCATTGCGTTCTACACCGCCTTGCTGGGGTGGAAGACCAAGCCGGAAACCGACGCGGAGACCGCGGAGTATGTGGAATGGGTAAACGGCGGGCGCAGCATGGGCGGGCTGATGCCGATGCGCGGCGATATGTGGCAGGGCGTCCCCCCGCATTGGATGATCTACATCACGGTGGCCGATTGCGACGAGCGCGCCCAGCACGCCGGGGAGATTGGCGCCACGATTTGCGTGCCGCCGACGGACATCCCGAACGTGGGCCGCTTTGCGGTGATTACCGACGCGCAGGGCGGGGTGTTTTCGATAGTCCAAATGGCGGCGTCGCAACAACAGGCCACGGCTTGACCTTGTTCTGTGTGGGGCGGGCAATCCTGCCTGCAGCCGCTCTTTGGCGGCTCTTTCGACTTAGTTAGGTGGCTAAATCGCTACCGATATTAACGGGTCGTATCAGCCGGCTATGTGTCCGTCGGTTGTCTCGGCGGTAAGACAGCAACTGGGGTGATACGACCACGTGCCGAAAGACATTAGGAGAGGTCCACTTTTTGTCCATTGCTTCGCGGGGCTTTCGTGAAAGGTGGGATCTTCACATTCTCCGAAACTCAGCCGAGCCGGCTTGCTCCGCCTAGCGTGTTAGGCACTCCCGAACGATGCGCCCCAGGACGAAGAGAGCGGCAATAGAGGCGCCGATCATCAGAACAAGTCCAATCTGACGCATGAGTAAATATCGGCGTGGCAGCGGTTCCAATGTACTCGTAGGTGGAGGGGCGGCAGCCGCCTCCTGAAGCCTCATCTGCGGGGCCTCCATCGCATGCTGCGTTTGTGGCGGATTGGACTGTTGGGCCTGCGCGCGGGCTTGGGCGAGGAATTCCTCCTTACGCTGCTCGGCTTCCCGTCTCCGATCGGCCTCGGCCTGGGCGCGGCGTTGCTGCTCGGCGCTTTCCTGCGCGTTCCTTATTTGCTCTGCCTGGGCAGCCGCGATACGGCGCTCCGAATGTTCCAGTACGTCGCGGAGTTCGGCTTGCGCGCGACGCTGCTGCTCCATTTGCTGGGAAATCGGCTGAGTTGAGGCCTGGGCCGCCGCGGATACTCCCCATGGCAACAGGTACAAGGCCGCGATGATTCCGTACGGACACCTTGTGCCCGACGGGTGAACCGCTCCCGCCATGAGTTGCCTCCCCTTTCGCTCGGACGTTCGTTGCCGAATTGACGATCCTGCTCGGTCAACATAGAACCGCTCTGGAAATTCGCGACTTCTTATCCGGCGAGTTCACGCCGCTGCCGCTCGCCGATTTGATGGCGGCCCTGCATGCGCGAGAAGCTGCCGGCACACTCAAACTTGTACCGAAAACGGGTAAATAGGAAACGGTCGTCTGAAAATCAAAGCGAAGCATGACTTCCAAAAGCTGGGACCGCCCGAGCTGTCCTTCACACCAGCAAATACGATGCGCATCTCGCTATAGTAGACTTTGCCCGCTGGGTTACGTTAGCAGGCTTATTTCGGATCGCGTGAGATCGGTGAGGAATTGAGAAGAGTCCGGTGACAGACTAGCTTAGCTAACGCTGGCGCCGCGCTCCGCTGTTGTCGCCACAGCCGGCAGGTAGAGGATTATTGGGGGCGCCGGCGCGGTGATTGCCCCCTCCGTCTCGCACACCCCCTGCTTCAGAGCCAGTGCTGATACACCGTTCGATCGCCTGATAAGGAGAGATGGCGTTCGGAATCAGTTGACGACGGCAGTCAGCCCCGTGGGAGGGGTAGGAATCGGACCACTGCCACTGCCACTGTAACAGCTACTCTCGTTGAAATTCGAAAGTGCCGGCCCGGTCCCATTAGGAAGTCCGCCGCGGCTCAGGTAGCAGTCCATGGCCGGGATGCTATTGACTTTGCCGTTCGCCACGGCGGCACTCGTGCCGCCCGCACATTGCGAGGAGTTTGTGACCAAGGAATTGTCATAAGTCCCGCTCGTGCAGGTCAAAACATTCCCCGAGGTGACGTCCGGTCCAATGACGGGCCATGGCTTGCCGCTCGGCCACCACGACGGCGCGCCGGAGGAATAGAAGGAAGGCGGAAGGGCCTGGCTCGAAGGACAGGGGTTGGAAAAGGGAGCCTGCACGCCCGTGAGGGACGTTGGCACTTCGCTGCAATTGAAGCGCGGCGAGCCGAAACCGGTCGCTGAATCGGCATTGCCCCAGAGCATGAGCGTACTCGATACGTTCGGGTCGCTCGGCACGTCGCCGTTGCCGTATCCTACTCCAAGAACCGCCGTGGGTACGCCGTTGATGATGGTGGAAGTCTCGTAAGTAGTATTGGTACCGGTTGTTCCTAAAATATTTCCGATTATGTTGTAGAACCGATGAAATGCAAATACCAACTCAGGTTCGACGTTGTTGTTACACGTCTCGTAGGTCGCAGTCGAATAGCTCGAACCGCTCGCGTAGCAGACGGGCTGCGTACCGGTGAAGAAGTTGCGGAAGTGAGTATTTAAATTAGTCGTTCCGTGGATGACGTCGGCGGTCGCACCGTTCGCGATATTCCCTTCAACTAGAACCATCCCAACGCCTGAGCCGTGATCGCCGTGCGCCGGAATATTATAGCCGGCGCCAGAGTTGAAGTACCCGTTAATCGAATAGTTGTAGGCAAAAACACATCCGCTTGTAGTTCCGTTGCTAATTTGAGGCGTGGTCACGCCTTGCATAATGTTATTTGCGATGAGACAATCTGTCGCCGAGAACACTTCCGCGCCGTAAGAGCCAGTCCCGCCGGCCGAAAGGGCCATGTAGTTGTTCACGATGCTGATGTGATTCCCGTACTCTATCCGAAGCTGTCCCTCGCCGCTACTGTTCGTCGTGCTGAGGCCTTTCGCCCAAGAGTTCTGTGCATTGAAGAAATTAACGCCATCGCAGCCAGAGCAATTTGAGAGGTTCTCCGACAAATCCTCAACACCGTCATTTAAGGCGGGCGACAATGCCCACCATGCTTGGGGTGTTTGAGTTGAGCTCCAATTCGGCATCTCCAGTCCCGATGAGATGCCAACGACCACGTTACTGCCGGAGCACGTCGCCCCAACCGTCGTGACGCCGTTGCAGCTGGTTACGGTGACAATCTGTTCCTGCGACCAGCACGTTGCATTGCCCGCGCAAGCGGCATTGCCGGGGCCGCGCATCGACTGACTGCTTCCTTGAGTGGTGTAGGGACCAGCGAGACCAGGAGCAACGGCGGTCTGCGCCGTGGCGGCTTGTGAAACAATAATGCCGCCGTTGTCCGTCGTGGGATCAAGCTGGTCCAAGATGATGGGTTTGCCAACGTTTAGATTCACCACTGTCGCCAGGGTGATTTGAGTCGTGCCTTGAGGGTATGTTCCTGTTGGGTATCCTGGAACACTCCAGGCCGTAATGTTCTCGGGATTGCCCCTCCAGTTAGTGTCCGATGAATTCACGGCGATGCCATTGCTGGTTGGCGCCAGGAAGGTTTGGTCAGCTCCTGCTCCGCGAACCGTTACGTTCGATGATCCGTTGAAGGAGAAGCCGCCTGTTGCATTGCTATACGTCCCAGCACTCAGAAAAACCACGCCGCCGCCGGCACTGCTGCAACTGGCGATGGCGGCATTGATCTGGGCCGTCGTCGCACTCGAAGTGAGCGTGGTGCAAATGTTCGTGCGGTTGAGAATACCCCCCACGACTCCTGCGCCGCTCCAGTTAATCGCACGACTCGAGGCCAGCACGCCAGTCCATGGAGCAGAACCACCAGTGGACACCGAAGCGACGGTTAGGGTGAGGGTCGCCGCGGAGCCGGCGCCAGCGCTGTTGGTCGCACTAAGAGTCACGGTGGAGGAGCCTGCCGCAGTCGGTGTCCCCGAGATCGAGCCGGTTGAGGCGCTCACTGATAATCCAGC
>PLDF01000129.1 GCA_003135055.1 Bryobacterales bacterium
AGTTCATCATCTGCGCCTTGCGGACGAAGTCGGCGAGGTTGGCGATGCGGCCGTAGCGTCCGGCGAGCACGTAGGGGTACGTGTCGCCGTGCTGGGCGCCTTTGGCGAAGTCGTGCTCGGCCCAGTCGTCGTTGATCGTTTCCCAGTCTTTCTGCGGCATCATGCCGTGAATCGACTCAAGCGTAGGAACAGACATGCTGCCGGTTTCCGTCTTGAAGGGCGCATCGGGAACGTAGAAGTTTTCCGGCTCGCGCCAGTAATAGGGTCCGGCAGACATCACGCCGCGACCAGCGGTTGAGCTGGGCTGGTAGAGACGGGCAGGATCGAGGTCGGGAATCATCTTCTCGAGCGCGTTGTGAATTTCGGCCGGTGGATAGCCTTCGTTGCGCGCGCACCACAGCGCAATCGAGGGATGATTGCGGAAGCGCAGGATTTTGTCCTCCACATTCGCCAGATAGACGGGCAGATTGTCGGGGTTGGGGCCGTCGCTGGGGTTGGGCTGGAAAAACTCGTCCCAGATCAGAATGCCGTACTTGTCGCACAGCTCGTAGAAGTCCTCGTCGGTGCTTTGGCCGACCCAGTTGCGGATCATGTTCATGTTGGCGAGCGCGTGCATATGGATTTCCGCGTCGAGCCGCGCGCGCGGAATGCGCTTCATGCCTTCATCGAGGCCCCAATCGCCGCCGCGAATGAAAACTTTGACGCCGTTGACGGAAATGGTCAGGGCGTCCATGCCGCCGTAGGTGATTTTGCGAATGCCGAAGATGGTGTCGTGGGTGTCCGAGTCGGCGCCGTGCTGCACAAAATGTAAGTGCAGCGTGTAGAGGTTTTGCGGACCGTAGTTGTTCGGCCACCAGAGCTTTGGATTCGAGACGTGGAGCGCGGGTGTGGATTTGGGGTCGAGGGTCACGGTCTGTCTTTCGTTGGGCTTCAGGGTGACTTTCTGCGAGAAGTTCACGTCACCGAAGCTGCCTTCAAGCGTGCCGGTCTGCGGCTTATCGGATGTGTTCTCGAGCGTGGACTTGACCGTGATGTCGGCGGTATCGGTTTTGGGCAAAGGCAGGTCGGTGATGATGAGGGGATCTCCAACGAGGACGGGTCCAGACGCAGAGAGCCACACTTTTTGCCAAAGGCCGGTGTCGCGATCGCGCACAGCATTGAGCCAATCCCAACCAATGGTGCAGAGGAAGGTTGCGCCATCGAGGGCGGTGATGCCGCCGTTTTTGCCGACTCCGTTGGCGATGGTGTGCTCATGAGGAACACCAGGATGCGGCTGCGGCGATACTTTCACCGCCAGCACGGCGCTTTCACCCGGCTTGACCAGCTTGGTGATGTCGAAGCGGCCGCGAATAAACGCGCCCTGAATCGTTCCAACCTGCCTGCCGTTCACCCAGACTTCCGACGAGAAATTCGCGCCGTCGAAATGGATCCAAGTCTGGCGGTGAGCGTACTCCTTCGGAACGCTGATCACAGCGCGGTACCAGTACGAGGTCTTGTTCAGGCTCTCAGGAATGATGGTTTCGCGGTTGTTCTCGCCGTAGAACGGCTCAGGGTACACCCCGTCGTTGACCATGCTGGTCAGCACGGTTCCAGGCACGGTGGCAGCCATCCAGCCATTGGGTTGATAGGTGCTCGTGGAGACGGTCGCCCCAGCTTCGGGGACTTTTGCCGCGTCCTGCAACTGCCAACCGGTCGAGATCTCTACCGTCGCAGGCGAGGGCCCGGATTGCGCACCCGCTGTCACGCAGCCTATCGAAAGGATCGACGTTGTCAGCTGAACGAAAACTCTCTTGCTCATGAGCACTGTCTGCCTCTTTCTTAGAGCCAACCGGAAGGCCCGGAACCTGGCAGGTCCAAGTATTCACATTCCCGCCTGAAACTCAAATGACCGCCGGCTGGCGGGCCAGCGAAAAATTCGGTGTTAAAGAACGGTCAACAGCGGGATATCCTAAGCGTTCGGATAAGGAACCGCTGCGGATGAAAATTGCCATTGTGACGGAGACGTTTCTCCCCAAGATCGACGGGATCGTCACCATGGTGACCAAAACGGTGGAGACGCTAAAAGCGCTCGGCGACGAAGTGCTGATCTTTGCGCCGAGCGGCGGTCCGGAAGAGTTGTTTGGGGCGCAAGTCGTCAGCCTGCCGTCGATTCCGTTCCCCTTTTATCCGGAGCTGCGCATTGCAGCGCCGCGGGCTTCCATGCGGAAGCACCTGGAGGCGTTTCGTCCGGATGTCTTTCACTTATTCGAGCCGTCGCTGCTCGGGGTTGGCGGGATTTACTACGGGAAGGTCCTTCACGTCCCGATCGTGATCTCTTACCACACGAATCTTCCCGCCTACCTGCACTACTACAAGCTGGGGTTTTTCGAAGGGCCGACGTGGAAGCTGATGCGGCAGCGTCATCTGCGCGCGGACCTGAACCTTTGCACGTCGACCGCAATGATGGATGAGCTACGCGATCACGATATTGACAGGCTGGCGCTGTGGGAGAGGGCCGTCGACGCGCAGCAGTTCCATCCTTCGAAGTGCTCGGCGGAGATGCGGCACACTCTGAGCGGCGGCGAACCGGAGAAGCCGCTGCTGCTGTATGTGGGGCGGCTCTCGGCGGAAAAAGATGTCGGCACGCTGCGCGAAGTGCTGAAGGCGATGCCCGAAGCAAGGTTGGCAATTGTCGGAGATGGTCCGATGCGGCACGAGTTGGAGCGGCACTTTCGCGGGACCCCGACTTACTTTGCGGGATACATGCGCGGGGAGCCGCTGGCGGCGGCGTACGCGTCGGCGGATGTGTTCGTGATGCCGTCAAAAACGGAGACGCTGGGGCTGGTGCTGATGGAGGCAATGGCCGCGGGTCTGCCTGTAGTGGCGTGCCGGGCGGGCGGTATTCCGGACGCGATCGAGGATGGTGTTACGGGATTTCTGTATGAACCTGATGACCGCATGGCTCTGGTGAATACGGTCAAGCGGGCGCTCGCGGATTCACCTGAACGAGCGGCGATACGGGTGCGGGCACGGGCGGATGTGGAGAGGCACAGCTGGCAGGGCTCGACGAAACAATTGCGGGAATATTATTCGCAGGCAATCGAGCATCCGCGGCCGAAGGCGGAAACGGCTGGACCGAAAAAGCGGCCTGGACTGCGCCGAAGAATGGTGATCGGGACGCTCCGGAAATTACTTCCCTGATGGTGCGGTTACCGGGGTCGGGAGATCGACCGGCTGCAGGCGAGCATCCGCGGGATCCATCTTGTAAGCGCCATAGTCGATGGTGAGAGTGGCGCGACCACCCATGCGCACATCCGTGTCGCTCTCGTTATGTTCCGGGAGCCAGAATTCTCCGGTCTTGGCATTCATGTGATGGATCTTCGTGCTGCGAATCCAGAAGGAAGGATTGCGAGCCGGCTCGGCTTCGATTTTGGCAACGGCGAAGTCGTCCGCATCGACCCAAATAGTGCCGCGATAGAGGAGGCGGGAGCTGGTCTTTGGCTCAACCTGGAGCTCAT
>PLDF01000049.1 GCA_003135055.1 Bryobacterales bacterium
ACGAGATCCTCGTCGCCCAGATAGCCGGCGTTGGGCGAGTGGTGACCCCGTACTGTCCCAAATCTCGAACCGCGCATTCACGCGGCCTTTCTCTCGTAGAAATTGAGCACTCCGCCAAGCTTCTGGCGCCGGCAGACGGTCCCTCCGAACCGCCGCTCGTGGCGGCGCAACAGAAACGTGAAGATGTCCGACTGCCACATCGGATTCGGAGCCGCGCGCTCGAAGCGCCTCGGCCCGTGCTCGCGCGCCGCCGTCGGCTCCCGCGGCTCGATGAGACCTGCCTCGTGCAGAATCTCCCGGACCTGCGTCTCGCTCACGCCCATTCCCTCGAAGCGCGCTAAGACGTCCCGGATGCGGCGCGTCCCGTGCTCCGGATGCTCCTCGCGGAGTTCCACCACGGCCTGCTGTTTCGCCTGGCTTGCCGCCGTCGGCCGCCGCGGGGGCGGCTTCGGGGCTTGGGCACCAGCCCCTCCACGCCTCCTTTCTCGTACGCGCTCACCCAGTTGACGATCGCGGTCACGCTCGGACCGAAAGCACGCGACAGCTTCCCAAGGCTCACCGCCCCCGCTCATCGCCTGCTCCACCACCCGCAGCCGGTGATCGCGCAAAGTCCGCAGGTACTCCGTGCTTCCATCCGTCGAGGAGTCTGCGATCACCAGAATCTCGAACGCTTCCGTGGTCTGGTGGAAGAGGCTCTCCATGGCCTCCGGGAGCCATGGCATGGCGTTCCATACCGGCATGCCCACCGTGATCCCGGATTCTGTTGTTGTCATACGTGGCCTATGCCGGCACACGCGGGGAGGCTCTGCAGCGCCACCGCCGGCATCCATTTCATCTGAGTATCCTGGAACTTATATCTCGCGGACCGGGTGCCGATAGCGTGATTCTCGTAACCTCGCTATCACAGGGAATGACGCCGACAGGCCATAACTATGCCATTAACCTGACTTGCGTAACTACCCGCACAACGGAAAAGGTTGCCATTCCTCAGGCTATCCCTCAAGCATAGAGACATAGTTTCATTCTGGGCCACAAACCCCAGCCAGTTCCTAAATCAGTTTTCGCATTACCCGCGTGTAGTCGGGCAGAGGAATCGCCGATGCTGCTTTCGGAGGGAAGTTACTTTATCATTGGGGGCGCCGGTTTCATCGGCAGCCACTTCGCTGATGCGCTGTTGGCGTCGAAGAACACGCGCCGCGTCACCATCGTCGACAACTTTTCGTCCGGACGCGAGTGGCATTACGAAGCGCACCTCACCGATCCCCGGCTCAACATCGTGCATGCCGACGCCAGCGACGTGGGCGCGCTCACCGCCACGATGGAGGGCCACGACTGGGTCATCCACCTGGCCTCCAACCCCGACATCGCGCTGGCCGCAGAGCGCCCGGAAGTCGATTTCTACCGCGGCACGCTGCTCACCAACAACGTCGTCGAAGCCATGCGCCGGACCGGCCTTCATCGCCTCCTCTACGCGTCCGGCAGCGGCGTCTATGGCGACGCTGGCGATCGCTTTTTGACCGAAGATTACGCTCCGATGGTGCCCATCTCCACCTATGGAGCCAGCAAGCTCGCGTGCGAATCCCTCATTGCCAGCTACTGCTCCATGTTCGGGCTCCACGCCTGCGTTTTCCGTTTCGGGAACGTCGTTGGTCCCCGCCAGACCCACGGCGTGGGATTCGACTTTTTGCGCAGCCTTTCCGCCAAACCCAAAAGTCTTCGCATCCTCGGCGACGGCCAGCAGAGCAAGCCCTACATCCACGTCACCGACGTGGTCGAGGCGGCGCTGTGCGCTGCGAAGAAAGCTGTTGCCCCGTTCTCCGTCTTCAACGTTGCCACCGACGATTCCGTCACCGTTACGGAAATCGCCGACCTCGCCGTCGAGACCCTCGGGCTCTCGGCCCGGCCCGTCTTTGAATACACCGGAGGCCGCCGCGGCTGGCGTGGCGACGTCCCGGTCGTTCGACTCGATTCCACGCGCATTCACTCTCTCGGCTGGTATCCGAAACGGAACAGCCGCGATGCCGTGCGCCAATCCCTGCAGGAGCTGACCGCCGATGAACGCACACTTAGCAACTGACTTCGCCCTTTCCCCCCCGGTGATGTGCATGACCGCATCCGGCGCCGGGCCTTTTTTCGAGGAAGGAACCCGCGAACCGCGCCTTCCCGAAGAATGGGGTGAATCGCGCTGGCCTCCGCGCCTGGCTCTCCTCGCTGGTGGCCTCGCCACCCGCCTGCGTCCGCTCACCAGCCTCATGCCAAAGTCGCTCATTGAGGTAGCGGGCGTGCCTTTCCTCGGACATCAGCTCCGCCTCATCCACGCTGGCGGCATCCGCGAAGTGGTTCTCTGCTGCGGATTCCTCGGCGAGCAGATCGAGGAATTCGCGGGCGATGGCAGCAAGTTCGGCCTCTCCATCACCTACAGTCATGACGGACCTGTTCCGCTGGGCACTGGTGGCGCTCTGCTCGCAGCGCTGCCGCAGCTCGGCCGGCGCTTCCTTGTCATGTACGGAGACAGCTGGCTCACGGAACCCGTCGAGCCCATCTGGCGCTCGTTTGTCAACTCCCACAAACCGGCGCTGATGACCGTGTTCTGCAACG
>PLDF01000445.1:0-22725 GCA_003135055.1 Bryobacterales bacterium
ACTCCAGATAGAGTCCTAGCGTCAGGAAGGATTATCACGCCGGGCTCAGCAAATGTCGGCAACTAGCGTTTCCCGGCCAGTGAAATCGGCCGCAGCGCTACCGCCGTTAGTAAACCCTCGCCGACAAGGTTAAGTTAAGGCGTTCCACGTAGACTGGGGCGTTAATATTCACTGATCGCCTGGACGGCATCGCCCGGACGGCATTTGACGCGGGGCATTTTGACCCTGACTTTTGACGCGCGTCAACCCCGCGAGTGGCGCGGGTTTCGCCCGCGTGTCAATTACCCTTTGTGATGCACGCCACGGACTCGGGCGACTCAGGTAGACGTATCACTCCCAAATCCGATGTGTGCTCCGATTACGGTACGGCGAGTGAGAATCCGCGGGTATTGCAGGTAACGAAACGCCGGCAAGAAGCCTCGCAAGGTGAACAGTGCTGTGCCTTCTCGCAAAGGCAGGGCGCTGCAAATCGGACCTGGCAGTGGATGCCGCGATCGCAGATGGTAATCCCACGGTGACAGACTCGGGCGGCGTACCGCGGCCGCCAACGCTACTGCCGCTTGGGGATTGAGACTCTGAGGTTGCGGAACCTCATGCCCGAGACATGCGTTCCCTGCAGGTTGAACGGTCCCTGTGTGTCCTCGTTGCTGTCCAGCGCGCCGCCGGTGATGCCCGGGATCTCCTGGTTGTCGATGATGGTGACGCCGTTGCGGACAATGGTCACCCACCGGCCCACCAGTGTCACGTCCATAGCCTCCCACTCGCCGGCCTTGCCCGGCGCATCCCGCGTGGGCGCCAGGAATCCATAGATCGAGCCCATGCCGTGCAGTTTGTCGTTGACGCCTTCGGCGGCATACTCGATCTGCACCTGATACCGCCCGCGCAAGTATATGCCGCTGTTGCCGCCTTCCGGACAGTTGAATTCCAGGTGCAGTTTGAAATCGTCGAACTTGCCGGTGGTGTGAAGATTCGAGCCGGCCTGTTCGTTCACCAGTTCGCCGTCGCGCGCCACCCAATGGTTCTCCGCCGGGCTGCCCGGCTCCCACCAGGAGAGGTCCTTCCCATTGAAAAGCGCCTCGGGGGGCATCCACGCTTTGGGCGGCTTATTCTTCAACTCCGGCGCGTGCTGCCCGCCGATTTGTCCCAGCGTTTCCTGTCCGCGTTTGACGGCGCCCGTAATCAGGTTGCTCTTGACGTTCAGCTCCCACGTGATGGCGGCCCGGTCCTCGGCCGCCGGCGAAATGATCAGGGTAAGGCGCGTTCCTTCCAACTTGAAGTCGTCAATCGGGCGCACGCTTCCGCCGCGCCCCTGGAGGCGGACCGCCGGTTTACCATCCTTGTCCATCACTTCGATCCAGGAAGGGTCGATCCTGTTGGCGGTCTTGATGGTCAGATCCCATCGTCCCGTAAACGCATTGTCACCCTTCTTCCCCGGCGCGGCAAGCAGCAGGGTCGAGCTAACCAGCAAAACAAGGCACGGCTGTCTCATTCCAGCATTGTGCGTCGAATCGCAACGGATATCAAGGGATATCAAGGGATTTAAGCTCGTAAGCTCGTCCCGCTCCGTTTTGACGCCTACTCCCATCGCCTTTCGGCAATGGACGCCCTTGGGACCGCCACAAGTTCCAAAAACTGCCGCTTTCCGCCCGCAAAGATACTCGCTTGCCGAATACCGCGTCCGTCTCCGGGTCCTGGTTGAGACCTTTCGGGGCCGTCCAACGTAAGCCTGTCCCGAAGAAGCACGCATCGAATCGTGGCGCACGCACTCTTGCGTGCCGCGTTCACACTCGTGTGAACGCGCTTCGAACTGAGCCAAGACCGGAGGAGTTAAGTGAGCGGTATTGGGGCTAGCCATCGGATGCCATCACTCAAACGTTACTTCGTTAGCAGCTTGCGAATCGAGCGCAATTCCCGCCGGCGTTTCTCGGTTGTCTTGGGATATGCCATCTTGAGCTGGTTGAGCGGATCCAGCTCGATTTGCGAAACAATCAATCGCGCATTCTCTTTGTCGTCGGCGGGAACCACGTACCAGGGCGCGTGATGGGTGCTTGTCGCATGCAGGCAATCCTCAAATGTCTCTATGTAATCGTTCCAGTATTTTCTCTCGTGTATGTCCGCGAGGCTGAATTTCCAGTTCTTGTCCGGATCGTCGATCCGCTCAAGGAATCGCTTGCGCTGTTCTTCCCGCGAAAGGTGGAGGAACAGTCGTGGCGCACGCACTCATGCGCGCAGCGTTCACAATCGTGTGAACGCGCTTCGTCCTCCCGCGCCGCGTCGAAATGGCGCAGTTATCTCGTGACAAGTCCTCAAGTCTCCATCCGGTGCGCTTCAATTCCGAAATCCTGCGAGTTACACCTTTGCTCCCGGCGGGTCGGCGGCGCCTCCCGGCGGCAGAAGATCCGGCATGTCGAGGCGTGCCACGCCAATCCGGTTGTCGGCCATCCCGTAATAGATATCGAAGCGGTCCGGTGAGCCAAGGTCGTCGCGCCTGTCGATGCCAGTGGGGAACACTACGTTGGCGACGGCCCCGGCGCGTTCCTGCGGCAGCGATGGCGTCAGCGCCGGCTCCGCCGAACGATAGCGAATCGTCTGTGGATGCTCTTTCGAAAGCACCATCACGCCGGCGGAGTAACAAAGCGGGTGGACGCCTTCGCTCGCCTGCGCCATTTCGCTCACGCCATGGTAAACGATCAGCCAGCCGTGCCGTGTCAGTATGGGCGGAGTGCCGCCGCCCACTTTGAGACGCTCCCAGGGCGACACGGGAGTTGCCAGCCGGTGATGGCAGGCGAAGGCGCCGGGGCTATCTGATTCATGGCCCCCAAGGGGCATAGGGCAATAGGAAATCCAGATGCTTTCGCGATCGAGATCCACCTCGCGCGACCCGGCGCAGCAGGCGGTTTCCTCGGGACGCGTGCCGGGAAAGAGCGGACGGTGGAGCATGGCCAGGTCCGGTTGCCCGGATGGATTGGGAATGGCGACTGGGAAGAGGCTGGCATCTTTGTCATCCACGCTGCCGATTTCGATGCCGTGATACCGGCCAAAGGTCGCGAGCCCCAGACGCTGCCAGTGGAAGAGGTCGCTCGATATCGCCAGGGCGATCCGCGGGCCGTCAGCTGAAAACGCCGTGTAAGTCATCAGATAGTGCTGCAGCGGTTCCACGAAGGTGATGCGTGCGTCCTCGCAGCCACCGCCGCAGCCGGGGCGCCGCTCATAATCGGCTTCCGGCTCGAGTGCGATGCCGAGCCGCTCGACGCCTGCCGGATCGCCGGCTTCGTTGAACCGCACTCGAGCGATGCCGATGCGTGAATAGTTTCCCTTCGCAACCAGCCGCGGGAACAGATACAGCTCGCCATCGGGGCCGCGAGCGGCAGCCGGGTTCAGGACGCCTTCGATCTCCTGCGGGTTACCGTGCTCCGGCTCCATCACCAGACCCAGGCGCTGTAACTGAAAAGACTTTGACTTTGTGTTATCCGCGTTCATCTGTGTGGGGCAGCGACGATTACTTTGCCGGATGTGAGGTGGTGTGAGGTGGGACAGACGGTCGTTTTTTGTCGTCTGTCGGGCCGCACTTTAACGAACCATAACAGACCACGAAAGGCGATGGTCTGTCCTACCAAGCGGCCGGCCACGAGGCCGATCCTCAGCCGCTCCGCTATGTGTTCATCCGCAACTGCACTTCCGCTCACGAATTCACCCTTCTTGCCCGCGATCCGATAAGCAAGCGATCACCGCTTCGACAACCCGCTTAGTCTCATGCGGCCCTTGAACGCAGACGGAAACCACGCCGGCTTGTTCCGCTGGATAGTCGTTCCCTCCCGGGAACAGGGCATCGCCAACGAAAATCATCTCCTTCAGTGAAATGCCAAGGATGTCTCTCAGTTTTCCGATCCCATAGGCCTTGTCTATGCCAGGCTTAGTAACATCAATCGACGTCGTGCCCCCTATACGAACGGAAAATTCGGGGATCAGCTTGTCGGCGATCGTCTTGATCATTTTTCGCTTGGTGAAATCGGGGTCCCATTTCTCTTTTTGCTCTAAGGGAGCCTGTTGGCCCAAGGCGGAAAAGGTGATCTGGCTTCCGCGATCTTCAATTACTTCTCCCCACACCTTTTCCACCTGGAAGGCCGCCTCTGCAACCGCCTTCTTTAGCGATGCGACAATCTTCGCTTTTTCGTCCAGGGTGAAATCTTCCGAGTAGAGTTTCTTCCATTCCCCTGTGTAACTGAAGAACTTTGTTCCGCAGGTAGGAAGCAGAGATAGGTTCGCCATGCTTTGGCCGCTTGGAAGATGGCGGAGTATCTGTTCTTCAAACTGCCGCCAATCGCCTCCGGAAATTACGGCCACTTTGACAATGCCGAGCAGGTCGTGCAGCAGTCGCGCCATCTCGGCATCCACAGGCGACTTACTTGGGGCAAGCGTACCGTCTAAGTCGAACACAATGAGCTTTTTCATTCCGGTATCGCGATTTCCAGCACCTTCACTGCGCCTCGCGGCCGAAAAGTACACGCTCCGGTCACCGCCGGCAACAGCAATACGTCGCCCTTTCCTGCCGCATAAGCGGCGCCGCCGTGCTCCACCTGCCCCGCGCCTTCAATGCATACCAGCACGCGCGGCGCGCCCGCGGCGCCCACCGTAAACGGCGAGTCTCCCCACAGGCGCCACACCCAAAACTGTTCGCAATGAAAGAGACTCTCGCGCAGCACCGGCGTCGTGCGCTCCGCCACCGGCGCCACCAGGCCGCCCGCGGACTCCCCAAAATCGACGCAGGCAAGCGCCTGATCTATCTGGAGATCGCGTGGCTTGCCTGTCTTAGCGTCGACATGGTTCCAGTCATACAAGCGGAACGTCACGTCGCTGTTCTGCTGAACCTCGAACACTACCACGCCGCCACCCAGAGCGTGAACCGTACCGGCCGGTATGAAGACGGCGTCGCCGGGCTTCGGAGTGAAGGACGCGAGGCGATCAGCCACCTCTCCGTTCGTGACCGCCAGCCGCAGATCGGCTTCAGTGACGCCTGGCTTCAGCCCCGCATAGATGAGGCTTTTTGTCCCGGCTTCGAGCACCACCCAGGCTTCGGTCTTCCCGGTCTCGCCCGCTGGAATCAGCTCCGCATGCGCATCCGGGGGATGCACCTGCACCGAAAGTATTTCCCGTGCATCGAGGAACTTCAGCAGCAGTGGGAATCGGTGCAAACCCGAATGGAACCGCGGGGCCAGCCTTCCCAGCAATTGCTCCGGAAACTGGTTCATTAATTGGCCGATAGTCCGCCCCTCGAGCGGTCCATCGGCCACCCGGCTGGGATAGTCTTCGCGGTCGCTGAGTATCCACGCTTCACCGATGGGGCCGTCGGCCGGCAATGGCGCCGCGAGCACGTCGGCCAAACGCCGGCCGCCCCACAGCCGATACTGATAGATCGGCTCGAATCGGAGAGGGTCGAGAGGCGTCTCACTCATGCTATCTTCGCGGACGAGATTGGCGCCGGTTGCTGCCGCACGCCCCTCGGGAAGAACGACAAGTCATTGCTCAAGACATAAATCGCGATTGCCGCCATACAGAAAAACAGGGCCACCCATACGCGCCAATCGCGATGCGCACGGGTCCAGTACGGCCGCTCGACCGGCGGGACAACCTCGCCATCGCCGCTTTCGTGGCGGTGATGACCATGTATGATTTCACTCACTCTGGGTTCCTCATTTTGTTGCTCTGGTGATCCCCCGTCTTGTCGTGAGCTTCGATAGCCGTTTCAATCATTCTCTAACCTTTTGCTCCAGCGAGCACGGCATGAGCCTTCGATTCGATGGACGCCATCAAATCGTTCCAGGATTTTACGAACGCCTCGGCGCCCTCTCGCTGCAGTTGCTCGCCTAGCTTGCCGGCGTCAATGCCACCGCGGGCGAAACTCTCCAGCACGGTCTCCGAGTCCCCGCCATCGGCGGCCAAAGCGCTCGGAACTTGCCCATGATCGGCAAACGCCAGCAGGGTAGCCTCCGGCATCGTGTTCACCGTGTCCGGAGCCGCCAGCCCACTGATGTAGAAAGTGTCCGAAGCCTTGGGATCCTTCGTGCCGGTGCTTGCAAAAAGCAGGCGCTGCGGGCAAGCGCCTTTGGCCGCCAGTTGCAGCCACTGCGGCGAAGTCAGTAGGTCGCGATAGGCCTTATACGCCTGCATGCCAACGGCGATGCCAAGACGGTTTTTCAATCCATCGGGCTCCTTACCGGCAACTGCCTTATCCCAGCGGCTGATAAAGAGGGACGCGACCGAATGGACCGCCGGATTGAGACCGGCCCCGATCCGCCTCTCAATCCCCCGCATGTAGGCGCCGGCGGCTTTCAAGTATTGGTCGCGGGAGAAGAGCAAAGTTACATTGATGGGAATGCCGGCGAAGATAGCGTCTTCAATCGCCGAGAGTCCTTTCGGAGTCCCGGGAATCTTGATGAACAGATTCGGCCGGTTTGCCGCGGCGTGTAACTGCTTTGCGGCCTCAAGAGTCTTCGCGGGCTCGTCCGCCAGAAGCGGCGATACCTCCAAAGACACCCAGCCGTCCACGCCCTTCGTGGCATCGTGAATCTGCCGGAACAGGTCGGCTGCCTTTGTCAGATCTTCCAGCGCGAGCTCGAAGAATAGTTTCTCGCCGTCCTGCGCGGCCTGCATTTTCGCGCGAATCGCATCGTCATAGAATCCGGTGTCGCCGATGGCGTGATCGAAGATGCTTGGATTTGATGTAAGTCCGGTGATTGACAGTTCGCGGATGTAGCGTTCTAGCGTGCCGCTTGTGAGTAATCCCCGCGTAATATTGTCGAGCCAAAGGCTCTGACCCATGCGATGCAGTTGTTCAGTGGCTTTCATGCTTGTCTTGTCTCCAGTTCAATAATGGAAGTTGTGTCGGCCGGCGGCAGCGCCGGCGTAAACTCATGGGCATCCGCTTGATCTGCCGCCCACGTTCTAATTGATACGCCGCTCCGAATTAATGCGCCCCTCCAAGGGCGGAATAGGCTGGTGTCCGGCTTCCTGTACCCAATATGGCGGCAGGCCATAGTGAAGGTAGAGCCGGTTTTCATACTCTCGAGTGACCGGCATGGATTCGGCGTACTCCGGGCCGCTCTTAATAGCTTTGCGGGAGAGACCGACGTAGACTTTCGAATTTGTCCAGCTCACCCGTATAACCCACGCGGGTGAGACCAGCACCTTCTTGCCCGGCCACCAATTCCGCGTGGCCACCTCGATGTACCGGATCGCCCAGACTTCATCGTCCATGAGAAATCCGTCCACATGGCCGATTTCACCATTAGCCGCCGCAATGCGATAGCCGGTAACAGCTTCGCTGCTACGGAGATGCGAATCCGTAGACTCGCTGCGTATCTTATCCGCCAGCGCTTCCGTCGAGGCGGTGGTTGAAATCGCCATGCCCGCCGGATAGAAGGCGGTGCCCCATAGATAGGGACCGCCCCAATACTTGGGATACCCGTAATACCCAAGGTATTGGGCCTCGCGCTGCCGGGAAACGGGCCAGTGCGTGTCGATGTCGGGGCTATTCTCAACTTGTTTTTTCGTCAGCGCCACATCCATTCGATTGGCTTCCCAGCCCGCATGCACTACGGAGAAAGGCGAGATCAGCACTCGGCGGCCGCCAAGCCACCCGCCAGTCTCTACCGTGAGATAGCGGATGGCCCATGTGTCATCGTCGAAATAGAACTGATCCACGGTTCCAATCTCGCCGTCCGTCGCCCGGATCACAAGGCCTTTCAAGTGCGAAGCGTTCGTTAACATTCTTTGCCTCCTGGGCAGTCATTCACCTGGGTGCGGTCTTCCGCCGCTCCTGCTCCTTTCGACCGGAGTACGCTGTCACATCTTCCGAGGCTGTATTATGCACTATAAGCAAGAACTTGTCCGTTTTGATCGCCATTTTGTACTGAACGATACGATCCCTCGTGTCACCTATGAGCCTCGCCTATGAGCCATTGATAAAAACCGGCCCTTGAGCGTCGCGGCTCTCTAATGCGCTGAATCCACGGAGCCGCGCGCGTCAGTAAGCGGTGTTTTCCACTTTGCCGCGAGGCTGTAGACCCTGATAGCGCATGTGGAATAGTGTATGTGAACGCCCAACTGACGCCGCTGCCGCGCGGGGCTGCCGGGCTGCGGATGGTCACGCGACCTGTGGTGGTCGGCCTGAAGGCTCGGCGACCCCTTGCGCCGGTAAGTCCATTTTCTTACTAACGCCAACAGAGGCCCAGGGATCGGGCCACGACGCAACCAAGCCGATAGGTCACAATGAATACATGCGACGGAAAGGATCATGAGCCGGCACACCCGTGTCAGCCATCCGATCTACAATCTTCTACCCACCGAAATCGAGGGATTCGATTCCCTGTCGGATCTCGCCTTGGATATGCGCTGGTCGTGGAATCATGCCACCGACGAAGTGTGGCGGCAGCTTGATTCCGAACTGTGGGAGATCACGCATAACCCCTGGGTCGTACTGCAAACAGTCTCTCGCGACCGGATCGAGCATGTGTTGGCCGATCCGGTTTTCCGCAAAGACGTGGATGCTCTGGTCGAAGCCGGCCGGCAGGCGGCGGAAGCGCCCGCGTGGTTTCAGCGGAATCATTCGGCGACGCCACTCACCTGCGCCGCCTATTTCAGTATGGAATTCATGCTGAGCGAAGCTCTGCCCATCTACTCGGGCGGACTTGGTAATGTGGCCGGCGATCAACTCAAAGCCGCCAGCGATCTGGGCGTGCCGGTGGTCGGCGTGGGCCTGCTCTACCAGCAGGGCTATTTTCGCCAGGCGATCGACAAGAACGGAGAGCAACAAGCCCTCTTCCCGTATAACGATCCCGGACAGTTGCCCATTGCGCCCTTGCGGCAGCCAAACGGCGAGTGGCTGCGGCTTGAGATCGCGCTGCCCGGATACTCGGTCTGGTTGCGCGCCTGGCAGGTCCAGGTCGGCCGGGTCAAACTTTACTTGCTGGACAGCAACGACGCGGCGAACTTCCCCATTCATCGCGGGATTACCAGCGCGCTCTATGGTGGCGGCCCGGAGTTGCGCCTCAAGCAGGAGCTGCTGCTCGGGATCGGCGGATGGCGCCTGCTTCGCGCGCTCGGAGTCCAACCGGAGGTCTGTCACCTGAATGAAGGGCACGCCGCGTTTGCCGTGCTGGAACGTGCCCGCAGCTTCATGGAAGAGACAGGCCAGCCCTTCGATGTCTCACTGGCGGTCACCAGAGCCGGCAATCTCTTCACCACTCACACGGCGGTGGCCGCTGGTTTCGACCGTTTTTCTCCCGCCCTCATCGAGCAATACCTTGGGCGGTATGCCGAACAGAAGCTCGGCATTGCGCTTCACGATTTGCTGGCCCTTGGCCGCCAGAACCCGGATGACTCGTCGGAGCCTTTCAACATGGCGTATCTGGCGATCCGCGGCAGCGGCGCGGCGAATGGCGTCAGCCGCTTGCACGGCAGCGTCAGCCGGCGCCTCTTTCTGCCTCTGTTTCCGCGCTGGCCCGAGGACGAAATCCCGATCGGACATGTGACCAACGGAGTCCACATGCCAACTTGGGACTCCGCCGAAGCCGACGCCCTTTGGACCGAAAGCTGCTGCAAGGAGCGCTGGCTGGGGAGCGCGGACACCCTGGAAAAGGACATTCGCCAAGTCTCCGGCGAAAGGCTGTGGCAATTTCGGACCGCCGCCGGCAAGTCTCTCGTGGAGTTCGCTCGCGAACGATTGTCCCGGAACTTGGCCGCTGGAGGCGCGTCGCCCGAGGAGGTCGAAGCCGCCAGGCATCTCTTCGATCCCAACGCCCTGACACTGGGCTTTGCGCGCCGCTTCGCGACTTACAAGAGACCCAACCTGCTGCTGCATGACCCACAGCGATTGCTTCGTCTCTTGACCAACTCTCAGCGCCCGGTGCAACTCATCATCGCCGGCAAAGCGCATCCGGCCGACCAGGCTGGCCAAGCCCTGATTCGTGAATGGACGCATTTCATCCGGCAGCCCGAGGCGCGTCCCCATGCCATCTTCTTAAGTGATTACGACATGCTCTTGACCGAGCGCCTGGCGCAAGGCGTGGACGTCTGGATCAACACTCCGCAGCGCCCCTGGGAGGCTTGCGGGACCAGCGGCATGAAGGTGTTGGTCAATGGAGGCATCAATCTTTCGGAGTTAGATGGCTGGTGGGCGGAAGCCTACACGCCTGAAGTCGGGTGGGCGTTGGGTGACGGCCGGGAACATGGCGACGATCCGGCTTGGGACGCCGTCGAAGCCGGCGCGCTCTACGACCTGCTGGAACACCAGGTGATTCCCGAGTTTTATGCCCGCGACCGGCAGGGCATTCCCACGGCTTGGCTGGCGCGGATGCGGAATAGCATGGCAAGCTTGACGCCGCGCTTTTCCGCGGACCGCACGGTGCGCGAATACGCTGAGCGACACTATCTCCCGGCTGCCGCGGCTTACCGTGAGCGCGCCGCCGCAAAGGGCGCCGTGGGCAGGCAAATGCTCGATTGGCGGCATGACTTGGAAAAGGGATGGCCCGCGCTCCGCTTCGGTGAAATCAAGGTTGAGACCGGCGCGCAGCAGCACGTGTTTGAGGTTCAGGTGTATCTCAACGGTCTCGACCCGAATGCGGTGCGAGTAGAGCTTTATGCCGGCGGCGTCAACGGTGACACACCCGACACGCCCGGCGGCACACTCGGCGACACACCCGGCGACACGCCCGGCGACGCCCCAGTGCGGCTGGAGATGGAGCGCGTTGGCCAATTGGCAGGCGCGTCCGGTGGCGCGTCCGGGGGTGTGTCGGGGGGTGCGTCCGGAGCCGCGTCTGGAGCCGCGTCCGGGGGTGTGTCTGGAGCCGCGTCCGGAGCCTACGTTTATCGCGCGCAGGCGCCCGCGGCGCGCCCGGCTGCCGCCTATACTGCGCGCGTGATACCACGCTATACCGGCGTTGCCGTTCCCCTGGAAGCCGCTCAGATCCTATGGCAGCGTTGACTTACAATTCGAGTGACCGGACGAAGGGTTAAGAGTCATGAAAACCAACGATCAGCTGGAACCAAACGTATTTGTCATCTTCGGCGCAGCGGGCGATCTGACCTGGCGGAAGCTGATGCCGGCCTTGTTCGATCTCTCTCAGAGTCACAGTATTCCGGTTCATTTTTCGATTATCGCGGTGGACCGCGTCGAAATCGGCGAGGACGCCCTGCGCAAGCATCTGCATGAGGGAGTCAGGAAGTTCGCCCGCAGCGGGAAAACCGCGGTCAAGGAGTGGAAGGAGTTCTCCCAGCATATCCAATATTTGCAGGGCGATTTCAAAGGCATCGCGACCTATACGGAGCTCGGCGGCCGGTGCGCGAGCCTGGAAAAGGAATGGGGCTCGAAAGCCCAACGCATTTTCTATATGGCCACGCCGCCCTCCCTGTTTGGTGAAATCCCTAGCTTCCTCCACCGCGCCGGCCTTGCGGCCGACCAGGAACGGTCGCGAATCGTCGTCGAGAAGCCTATCGGGTACAGCCTCGATTCGGCGGAGGCGCTTAACCGCACGCTCGCCGCCGCTTTTCAGGAATCTCAAATCTTCCGCATCGACCATTACCTGGGTAAAGAGACCGTGCAAAACATTTTGGCCTTCCGTTTCGCCAATCCGCTGTTTGAGCCCATCTGGAACCGGCGCTATGTGGACTATGTGACCATCACTGTCGCCGAAGAGGTGGGCGTGGAGCACCGCGGCGGCTATTACGATGGGGCCGGCGCCCTGCGCGACATGGTGCAGAATCACATGTTGCAGCTGCTCTGTCTGGTGGCCATGGAACCGATGGTCTCATTCGAGGCCGACGAGATTCGCAATAAGAAAGTGGATGTGCTGCACGCGGTGCGGCCCATTCCGATCGACGCGGTGCATCACTCCACGGTTCGCGGACAGTACGGCAAAGGTTGGATCGGCGGCAAGAAAGTGCGCGCCTATCGCGAAGAAGACGGCGTGCCGCCCGACTCACAGACGGAGACGTTTGCGGCGTTGCGGCTGTTCGTGGACAACTGGCGCTGGCAGGACGTGCCATTCTATCTTCGCACCGGCAAGCGCCTCCCCCGTCAGGTCTCGGAAATCGCCATCCAGTTCCGCGCGGTTCCCCATCAGTCGTTTCCAACCCAGGCGGCGCTCGATTGGCAACCCTCGCGCCTGGTCATGTCGATCCAGCCCGACGAAGGCATCGTGCTGCGCTTTCAGGCAAAACACCCCGGGCCGAAGCTGGTGCTGCAGCCGGTGGACATGCGGTTTAGCTATCGCGAAAGCTTCGCCACGCCATCGGCGGAAGCCTATGTGACGCTGCTCTGGGACGTGATCAATAACGACGCCACGTTGTTCATGCGCGCCGACCAGGTGGAAGCGGCGTGGCGCATATTGATGCCCGTGCTCGATGCATGGCACGCCAGCCCGCCCAACGATTTTCCGAATTACGCCGGCGGCACATGGGGGCCCGACGCCACGCAAGGTCTGCTGGTGCAACAGGGCCACAGTTGGCCGGCCCCAGTGGAATTGGCCGGCCCCCCGAAGTAACTGGGGGACTAACAGAGCTTCTAATTGAGTGACGCCGATATGGGCGGGATGCCATCCTGCGCGGCGGGCGCCGGCCGCCGCTCTCACCGTGTCGGCGAGACTCGCTAAACGAGCGGCAAATCGCTTCTAATGAACTAGCTCTCTGCCGAGCCATGATTCTTCCATCTCACTCCGAAGTCTAATTGATAGCTTCTGCATGCCCTGGCCTCCGGTCCAAAGAAGATGCTGGCCCGGCGAAGAGCTTCTTGCCCTCCGCAAACACATGCCCCATAACACCACCAGCGGTCCGCCCGGCTGGCGAGTTCAATCGCGGCTACTCCGCAAGGGCAAGACTTTGAATCTGGGCGTGATCGCCGTCGCCATCCACTTGGAAACCAGAGTGGGTCACCTCTGTTGAGCGCCGAATCCAACCATCCGGCAGGGCACTCAAGACCACGTTCAAGGCCGCGATCAAGAAAGAAGCCGGGCCGTTCTGAACGGTGACATCTCCCGCCCCTTCGACAAGACTTACAGAGCTTCGGCTGATTAAGTGACACTCGATGCGTGGCAGGCTGCCATCCATTGAGAGCAACGTCTGCTTTCGACAAGCCCACGCAAAAGCCTTCCAGCCGGAGGGCGCGCCCGGGCGACGTTTCCGACAAGGGCGTCGCATCGGGTAAACTGTCCCCTATGGCTGCCGAATTTGCCGCGGCATTCGCCGCGCTGAAACCCGTACTCGCAAAATATGCGAATCGCCTGGCCGTGAAGGCGGACACGCCCGGTGAGTACGCCCTTGTCACGAAATCCGCATCGCCTTTCCAACAGCATAAAGGGCAGCCCTTGGACTTCGGCTCCGTGCGTCTGGGGAAGGCTTACGTGAGCTTTCATCTGATGCCGATTTACATGTGCCCGGCGCTCATAAAGAGCATCTCGCCCGCGTTGAAGAAGCGAATGCAAGGCAAGACGTGCTTCAACTTCAAGACTGAGCCGGAACCGGAGCTGATCGCCGGCCTGACACTGCTGACCGAGGCGGGATTCAAGCGGTGGAGCGAAGAGAAGTGGGTTTGAACCGCGCAGTTATTAAACCTGCAAGTGGACCGATAGTCGTTCCGTCACTATTTTCATGAACACCCAACGTACACACATCGTTATCCGCCGGCAACTGGCCGCTCAGAGTGACATCTTGATTGCGTACCGCGCGATCATGACGAGTCCCCAGCCGCATCCTATAGTTCCTAATGTCATGAGGACATCTTGGTGCGGGTCATTCGGCATGAGGAGGATTCGCAATGCCATGAGTGCGAACCCCACCATGGTCGCCCTGTTCATTAGGCCCTGCGGAGGCATATGGCCGCTTTGGCCCCTTTGTCGCCTGGGCCGGGACTTCAGCCTTGCCTTCTGTGCATGGGACAAAATGCCACCAGACATGCTCCTTCCACGCCGGAACCGGTGATGCGAAGTAGCGAGGGGTATTCGCGTCTCTCCGGTTTCGGCATGCCGAAGGACGTGATACCTTGGCGGCAGAGCGATTTCGAAGGCCGGGCGGCCTACGTCAGGACATCGCTGCCGGCGACGGTGGTCCGTGAGGGAAAGCTGCTGTATGAGTCCACGTGAGACTCTGGTCAAGGAGACGCGGGAGTGGCTTGAGCACGCTCGATCGGACCTCGATGCCTGCGCCGCCCTGATCGCGGCCGGGTTACCGGCCGAGGCGCTGTTTCACGCATAGGGTTTTGCGTCCAACTTCCCAAGGAGGTGGATATCGTCCATGATGTCGACCTTGTAGCGCTGGCAAAAGGCGATCACGTTGGGAGCATAGAAATCACGATCGCGGGCGCAGAGGACGTCGGCGCCGGCGCCGATAGCGGTATAGACCACCGGATCGTCGTTCGGATCGTTCAACACGACAGGCATGCCCGCCTCAGGCTCTACTAATCGTGAGACGCTGAGCAGGTAAGCGATATGCTCCTCGATTTCCTCTCCGGTGATTTGAAGCGCCTGTTGCATTCTTGAATAGGCCAAGACCTTTCCCACTTCACCCAGGATGAATGGAGAGAGGACGAGAAGATGAGAAGCATTGTTCGCGATCTTCCCGAGAAGGCGGCGCGCTGGCCCATTTGAGCGAGACGTTGCGCGGACCAGAATGCCCGTGTCGAGCGTGAGAATCATGAAGCCGGATGCCGGACCTGGTCGCATGCCTCGTCGATAACGGCATCCAGTTCTTCATCCGGGATATCGTTGGCCCGTCGGGCAAGTTGGTCGAGGTGACCCAGATAACGGCTGTAAGCGTAAGATCGCTCCTCGCCGGACGGGGCTTCTTTCAGCACGCGCGAGGGCTGGATATTAAGACCCTCGTCTTCGTGAAGGCTGCGCCCGATCAGATTCTCGATGGCTGCCCGTTGCTCCGATGAAAGATCTTTGACTCGATGCCACATGGGTTATTCCGTTTCTGTCGTCCTGATTCCAGGGTAGCGCGGAAGGGTTGCCACGGGTGTCACGCGTAGACGGCTTCTCTTCTGTCCTTTTCGACAGCGCCAGGCGCAGCGGCATTTCCGCCGTGCCTATTTGCGCTCTCCAAGCCCCGGAGCCACGGCGTAAACGGTATTATCGGAGAAGGAGCGCAGATCGTGGCAACACCAACTCTTGATTGGTCCCATTGTCCCTTGGTTGAAGTCATCCCCGGCAAGGTTAGCGGCGCACCGCTGCTCAAAAACACCCGCTTGCCGGTGGACGCCATCACCGGAAACTATGACGCTTTCCGCGATGAGGGATTATCGCCGGACGCGTCCATTGCCGAAACTTTGGATTGCTACCCGGAAGCTGGCCTAGACACTATCAAAGCCATTCTTAGCTACCGCGCCGCGCATCGATTTCAGGCGCAGCTTTGAAAGTTCTGTTCGATGAGGACGTACCGCGCAAGCTGGCGCGATCCCTCCCCCGGCATGAGATTCAGACCGTTGTCGCTATGCAGTGGGGCGGTATCAAAGTGGGGCGGCATCAAAAACGGTGCGCTGCTCAAGCTGATCGCACGCGAAGGCTTTAACGTGTTTCTTACCGGGACAAGAACATGGAAAACCAACAGCGGCTTGATGGCCGTCCTTTTGCGGTGCTGGTTATGTCCGCAATCAGCTGGCCGGTGGTCAGGCCGCACATTGAAGAAATCTCCGTCGCCATTGACGACGCCGGGCCGGTATGGTCAAGGCGATCGATTGCGGCGTGTTCATTGCACGTGTGAAACGCGACAGCGAATAAGCGCCGCGCCCGTGCTTCTCTGCGGCGCGAAAGCGCCCCGGCAATTTTTTCGAGTTTCGACGTTGTGGCATGGCAAGTTCCCCCTTCCCTGCCTCGGATGTCGCTTTCCGCTTTACAGGTCGAATATCTACAAAGGGCGGGCTATGGGGTCGATGCCCCTGGGCGCAAAGAGCGTTGTGCTGACCCCGAAGCAATGTTCCACAAACGTAAGCACCCGTTTTGCCCTTAAATATGTTGACGCGGCCGCCGCTCCGCCGCCCCCGATCTATCAAACGACCATTTTCGTACGCTCTGCCAGCAATATTGCACGCATCAGCCACCACCGCAAGCCACACAATACAAAGGAAAAACCTCTGCGTCTCAGCGTCTTTGCGTCGAACCAATCTTCACCCGGGCCGCCCGGCATCCCCGATTGCCAAACGACCCCAGTCCCATTTCCGAACACTCCGCATTCTCAAATACTCCTGTGAAGCTCCGCGCGATCTCCCAATCTCCGCGCCTCCGCGTTGAAGACCCACTCTCCACCAAAGACGCCCTCCCGGCCCCCACTCCCAAATTTCTCCCTCTCGAGACGAGTTGCTTCAGCCCCTCCCATTTGCTACACTCTTTATGTTCCAGAGTTAAAGCTCAGTGGGAGGTTCGCTTCTCTTTATGCGGACCGCTTGCACCAATGAGGAAAAATGGCACGTAAACCAGGCAAGAAATACGAATCCGCGCGGAAGCAGGTCGAGGCCAAAGAGTACCAGCTCGAAGACGCCATTCCGCTCCTCCAGAAAATAAAGTACGCCAAGTTCGACGAGACGGTGGAAGTTCACATGCGCCTCGGCGTCGATCCCAAACATGCCGACCAGATGGTCCGCGGCACGGTGGTCATGCCCAACGGTTTGGGCAAATCCAAAATCGTGCTGGTCATCGCCAGCGGCGACAAGCAGCGGGAAGCCACCGAAGCCGGCGCCGATCTGGTGGGCGGCGAGGACATGGTGAACAAGATTCAATCCGAAGGCTGGACCGCTTTCGATGCCGTCATCGCCACGCCCGATATGATGCGCTCCGTCGGCAAGCTCGGCAAAGTGCTCGGCCCGCGCGGCCTCATGCCCAACCCGAAGACCGGCACGGTCACCGTCGATGTAGCCAAGGCCATCAAGGAAATCAAGGCTGGTAAGGTGGAATTCCGCGTCGATAAGACCGGCATCATCCACGCGCCGGTGGGCAAGCTCAGTTTTGCGGCGGATAAGCTGGTCCAAAACGCCGCCAGTCTGATCACGGCCGTGATCAAGGCCAAGCCGGCGGTAGCCAAGGGCAAGTACGTACGCAGCGCGACGCTGTGCTCCACCATGGGCCCCAGCGTCTCCGTCGACACCGCTCCATTCAGCGTAAAGGCGGCGGTCTAGCGCGGCGAAACTGCACAAACGACAGGTGTTTCCATGAAAAAGAAGGAAGATAAAAAGAAGGATCTCGAAGCTTTGCGTCAAGACCTGGAAAAGACCAGCAACCTGTTCGTCACGGGCTACGAGAAGCTGAAAGTCAGCCAGGATTTCGAGCTGCGCAAGGTGGTGCGGGGCGCGGGCGCAAAGTATCGCGTGGTCAAGAACAACCTGGCGGCATTAGCCTCCGAAGGCACGGCCTCGGCGGCGGTGCTGAAGGATCTGCGCGGCATGACGTCGGTGGCGTATACGTCCAACGATCCGGTGGCGCTGGCGAAAGTGCTCACCGCGTACGCCAAGACGAATCCGACGTTTACGTTCAAGGCGGGATTGGTGGAAGGCCGCGTGATCGACGTGAAGGCGATCAACGAATTGGCCTTGATGCCCCCCAAGGAAGCGATCTATGCCAAGCTGCTGTACCTGATCAACGCTCCGGCGCAGCGGCTGGTTACGGCGTTGGGCGCAGTGGGCCGCAACCTCGCCGTGGTTTTGGATCAGGGCGTGAAGGAAAACAAATTTAAGGCGGACGCGCAACCGGAAGCGTGACGGAACCCAAGGATCAGAGCCGCGGGAGACAGAGCCGCGACCGTAAGGGAGCGGTTTTTGAACACCGTTTGCGATGCCTGGCGATTTTGAGATTTTTGAAGAAGAAGGAGTTTGGAAATGGCGGAAATCAACGCAATTGCGGAACAGATTCAGGGCTTGACGCTGCTCGAAGCATCGCAGCTCGTCAAATTGCTCGAAGAGAAGCTCGGAGTATCGGCTGCGGCCGCGGCTCCGGCGGCTGCGGCTCCCGGCGCTGCGGCTGCGGCTCCGGTGGTGGAAGAAAAGACCGAGTTCACGGTGGTGCTGACCGCCGCCGGCCCGAACAAAATTAACGTAATTAAAGCGGTGCGCGAAGTCACCAGCCTCGGCTTGAAGGAAGCTAAGGATCTGGTGGATGGCGCTCCCAAGCCGGTGAAGGAAGGCGTCAGCAAAGACGAAGCTGCCACCATCGCCAAGAAATTCACCGACGCCGGCGCCACCGTAGAAGTAAAGTAACGTGGCGCGGGGCCATGCCCTGCGATGTCCGTGTCCGGCCAGTTGCTGCCTGGAGCGTACGGCGCATTACCTGGCCGAAACCGCTAAGAGTGCGGTTTACCACGTTCGGCTAGGCGTACCGGCTCTACAGGGCATTTGACGTGGGGGGAAACTCCTGCTAGAGTGGATAGTTGGGCGTTGGATTCAGACGGATTCGATCCCATTGGTGACTGTGATTCCCGAATCCTGGCATATTAATTGCAGTTCTGGCAAAACTGCGCGGAGGGAATTTCTGCGCTTTTACGCTAAGGCAATTCCTCAGGATACGTGCGTCCGCACTTCCACCTATCCTCTTCTCATCACTGGCATCGCTCTGGAATCGGAAAGTTTTCCGCCCCTTTGTCATCATTCGGCGCTTTGGGAGTCCACCGCTCCCGGAGCGCCGTTGGTTTTAGCGAATTAACCGTGTCTTTGCTTCGGCTGTTCGGCCGTCAGGAGCATTTTAGGAATGGACAATATTCAAAATAACGGCGCTATCCCTGAGCGAGTTGATTTTTCGAAGATCAAGGCCTCGATTCCGATCCCGAATCTCATCGAGGTACAGAAAAACTCTTACGAGCGCTTCTTGCAGATGGACTTGCTGCCCAATGAGCGCGAGGACATCGGGCTGCAGACCGTCTTCAACTCGGTGTTTCCGATTTCGGATTTTCGCGGGGTCAGCGATCTGGAGTTCGTCGATTATTCCATCGGCAACTGGGAGTGCAAGTGCGGCAACCTCAAAGGGCTGCACCATCTGCGCTCCACTTGCCGTAACTGCGGCGCCACCATTCGCACCGATCCGTTCCACGCCGGCGACATTCTCTGCCACCACTGCGGCACGTTCAACAAGAATGTGGTGACGTTCTGCAACAAGTGCGGCGACCCGGTCGGACTGCAGCTCAAATACGATATGCAGGAATGCCAGGAGCGCGGCATGACGTACGCGGCGCCTTTGAAAGTCACCATCCGCCTCACGGTCTATTCGAAAGACCCGGAAACCCAGAAGAAGAGCGTCCGCGACATCAAGGAACAGGAAGTCTTCTTCGGCGAAATTCCGCTGATGACTGAGAACGGCACCTTCATCATCAACGGCACCGAGCGCGTGATCGTTTCGCAATTGCACCGCTCCCCGGGCGTGTTCTTCGAGCGCGTTCAGGCGCAGGGCTACTTCCTCGGCAAGATCATTCCCTATCGCGGAAGCTGGGTCGAGTTCGAATACGACATCAAGAATCTGCTTTACGTCCGCATCGATCGCAAGCGCAAATTTTACGGTTCGGTCTTCCTGCGCGCCCTGGGCTACAAGACCGACGAGCAGATCCTGCGCGCGTTCTACCGCGTCAGCAAGATCTCCATAAAAGAGAAGAAGCTGTTCTGGACCGTGGATGAGGGTCTGACGGGCCTGAAGCTCTCCTACGCCATCAATGGCAAGGGCGGCGAGACGGTTGTGGGGCAGGGCAAGAAGATCACCCCTTCGCTCTTCAAGGAAATTCAGAAAGCCAAGATCGAGCGCGTCGAAGTCGCGGTCAACGATCTGGAAAGCGCATACGTCGTCGCCGACGTGGTCGATATGTCCACCGGCGAGGTGTTGATCGACGCCAATAGCGAGCTCACCGCCACCGCGCTCGCCAAGCTGCTCGAATCGGGCATCGGCGAATTCGACATCTTCTTCCCGGAGCGCGACGATGTCGGCTCGGTCATCTCGGCCACCATCCGCAAAGACGCCGTGAAGGCTCAGAATGAAGCCCTGATCGAGATTTACCGCAAGCTGCGTCCCGGCGACCCGCCCACGCTCGACACCGCCACGCAACTGTTTCAGGGCATGTTCTTCGACCCCCGCAAGTACGATTTTTCGCGCGTGGGCCGCATGAAGTTCAACATCAAGCTGCACGGCAGCGCCGATTTTGCGCCCGCCGATTGGTCCGCCAATCCCGCCAACGCCAACCGCAGCGCGCTCGACCGGCGCACGCTCGACCAGCACGATTTCCGCGACACCATCCGCTATCTGCTCAAGCTTCGCAAGGGCATCGGCGCGGTGGACGATATCGATCACCTCGGCAACCGCCGCGTGCGCGCGGTGGGCGAGCTGCTCGAGAACCAGTTCCGCATCGGCCTGGTGCGCATGGAGCGCGCCATTAAAGAAAAGATGTCGGTGTACCAGGAAATGTCGACGGCCATGCCGCACGACCTGGTCAACGCCAAACCGGTGATGGCCGCCATCCGCGAATTCTTCGGGTCCAGCCAGCTTTCGCAGTTCATGGATCAGACCAATCCGCTCTCGGAGATTACCCACAAGCGCCGTCTTTCGGCTCTTGGACCAGGCGGTTTGAGCCGCGAGCGCGCCGGGTTCGAAGTGCGCGACGTGCACCCCACGCACTATGGCCGCATCTGCCCCATTGAGACGCCCGAAGGTCCGAACATCGGTCTCATTTCGTCGCTCTCCTGCTTTGCCACCATCAACGAATACGGGTTCATCGAGAGCCCCTACCGCAAAGTGATCAAGGGCGTGGTGGCCGATGAAATCAAGATTCTGAATCCCGGCGATACCGATTATAAAGTGGGCGATATCGCCACGCGCACCGAGGTTGAATCCTCCAATAAGAAGCTCAGCGCCAAGAAGCAGGCGGCCGAATACGTAGCCCACTGCGAATACCTTTCGGCGTGGGAAGAAGACAAGTACATCGTCGCCCAAGCCAACGTCGAGCTGGATGAGAAGGGCCGCATCGTGCCCGAGCTTTGCAACGCGCGGCAAGCCGGCAACTTCGTGCTCAAGCCCAAGGAAGAGATCGAATACATCGACGTCAGCCCCAAGCAGTTGGTCTCGGTGGCGGCGAGCCTGATTCCATTCCTTGAAAACGACGACGCCAACCGCGCCCTCATGGGGTCGAACATGCAGCGCCAGGCGGTTCCGCTGCTGCGCGCCGACGCGCCTTACGTGGGTACCGGCATGGAGTATGTGACGGCGCGCGATTCCGGCGCCGTGGTGCTGTGCAAACGCCCGGGCGTGGTGGATTCGGTCGATTCCGAGCGCATCATCGTGCGCGTGGAAGGCACGGCGCATGAAGGCCAGCTTTCGCGCGAAGTGGGCGCAGATATTTACCAGCTCACCAAGTTCAAGCGCTCGAACCAGAACACCTGCATCAACCAGAAGCCCATCGTGCGCGTGGGCCAGCGCGTCACCAAGACCCAGGTTCTGGCCGACGGACCCTGTACCGATATGGGCGAGCTGGCGCTGGGCCGCAACGTCCTGGTGGCGTTCATGCCGTGGCGCGGCTACAACTTCGAAGACGCCATCCTGGTCAGCGAAAAGCTGGTCAAGGAAGATTACTACACCTCCATTCACATCGAGGAGTTCGAAATCGAAGCCCGCGATACCAAGCTCGGGCCCGAGGAAATCACGCGCGATATTCCGAATATCGCGGACAGTTTCCTGCGCAACCTGGATGAGAGCGGCATCATCCGCATCGGCGCCACGGTGAAGCCGGGCGACATCCTGGTGGGTAAAGTGACGCCCAAGGGCGAAACCCAGCTCACTCCCGAAGAGAAGCTGCTGCGCGCGATTTTCGGCGAAAAGGCCGGCGACGTGAAGGATGCGTCGCTCTACTGCCCGCCGGGAATCGAAGGCACCATCGTCGATTGCAAAATTTTCTCGCGCAAGGGGCAAGAGAAAGACGAGCGGTCGAAATCCATCGAAGAGACGCAGATCCAGCGTCTGCAGCGCAACCTCACCGACGAAATCCGCATCCTGACGGACGAGCGCGCCAAGCGTCTCGGCATACTGCTCGAAGGCAAGAAGCTGCTGGCCGATCTGCACGACGAAAAAACCAACAAGCGCCTGCTCTCGAAAGACACCGAGCTGTCGCGCGACCTTATCGAGAAAATGAAATCGCGCGATCTGAAGCGCATGCGCCTCTCGAACAAAGATCCGCGGCTCAACGAACAGATCGACGAAATTGAAGAGATGACGTCGCGGCAGATCGCGGTGCTCGAAAAGATCACCGACGAAAAGATCGGCAAGCTCCGCAAGGGCGACGAGCTGCCTCCGGGCGTAATCAAGCTGGTCAAGGTCTACATCGCCATGAAGCGCAAGCTTTCGGTGGGCGATAAGATGGCCGGCCGCCACGGTAACAAGGGCGTCATCGCGCGCATTCTGCCGGATGAAGATATGCCGTACCTGCCGGATGGAACGCCGGTGGAAATCGTGCTCAATCCGCTGGGCGTGCCGTCCCGCATGAATGTGGGGCAGATTCTGGAGACGCACCTCGGGTGGGCTGCCAAGGCGCTGGGCTTGCAGTATGCGACCCCGGTGTTCGACGGCGCCACCGAGAAGGAAATCAAGAAGGCCCTGACGGAAGCCAATCTGCCCACTTCGGGCAAGACCAAGCTTTACGACGGCATGACCGGGATCGAGTTTGAGCAGCCGGTGACGGTGGGCTACATCTATATGCTGAAGCTCTCGCACCTGGTGGACGACAAGA
>PLDF01000445.1:22744-23827 GCA_003135055.1 Bryobacterales bacterium
CCGGGCGTGCCGGAATCGTTCAACGTTTTGATTCGCGAGCTGCAGTCGCTATGTCTCGATGTGGAATTGATGAAGAAGCCGCGTGAAGTGCCGGATACGGCATTAGCGGCCGACTAGTTATGAGCTCAGCGCGGAGGCGCGGAGAACGCGGAGATCAACGCAGAGAGAACGGCTATTAAATGTTTTCTCTGCGTTGCCTCAGCGTTCTCCGCGCCTCCGCGTTGAAAAATTTATTATCAAGTTTAGTCACCTGGAGGCAACTTTGAGATCCTCTCCATACGATCGGGCGAATTTGATCGCGGATTTCGATTCGATCCGCATTTCCCTGGCTTCTCCGGAGAAAATCCGGAGCTGGTCGCACGGCGAAGTCACCAAGCCGGAGACCATCAACTACCGGACTTTTAAACCCGAGCGCGACGGCCTGTTCTGCGCGCGTATTTTCGGGCCCACGCAGGATTGGGAGTGCTTGTGCGGCAAATATAAGCGCATGAAGCACCGCGGCGTCATCTGCGACAAGTGCGGCGTGGAAGTCACGCTGGCGCGCGTCCGCCGCGAGCGGCTGGGGCACATCGAGCTGGCCAGCCCCTGCTCGCACGTGTGGTTTTTCAAAGGACTGCCGAGCCGCATCGGCCACCTCCTCGACATCACCCTGCGCGAGCTCGAGCGCGTGCTCTACTTCGAAGCCTACGTGGTGGTCGATCCGGGTGAAGTGGAAGCGCTCTCCCGCGGCGAAGTCATCACCGACGAGCGCAAGCGCGCGCTTGATCTGGAGCACCCCGGCAAGTTCATCGCCATGATGGGCGCCGAAGGCATCAAGGAGCTGCTCAAGAAGATCGACGTCGAATTTCTCTCCGAAGATATTCGCGCCAAGATGAAGACCGAGCAGTCGCAGCAGAAGAAGCTGAAATTCGGCAAGCGTTTGCGCGTCGTCGAATCGTTCCGAAAATCGAGCAACAAGCCGGAATGGATGATTCTCGACGTCATCCCGGTAATTCCGCCGGAGCTGCGTCCCCTGGTCCCGCTCGATGGCGGCCGATTCGCCACCTCCGATCTCAACGACCTTTACCGCCGCGTCATCAACCG
>PLDF01000221.1 GCA_003135055.1 Bryobacterales bacterium
GCAGTGAGAAGGTGGATCTGACCGGTGAGGCCGTGTTTGTAGGCATTGAGACGAGTGCGCTGCGTGCCGGCCTCGCTGCTGGGTCCGGCAGGGCCGGTGGATTCATTGGGAAACTCGGCGTCGTGCCTGGCGATGATCTCGGCCATTGCCTTCTCTTTGTCAAACATTGGTAGTACCTCTATTTCCAGCAGAGCATGGCGACATCGGGATGCAAGGGAGGAACGCCGGTATGAGGTTGAAAGGAAAGGGCAACTTTATTTTTGGAACGCGTGATCGGGGTTTCCGGCCAGTCTCAGAATGCCTACCGGCGGCAGGGATGAGCAGCGATCCCTTGGTAGTGGGGCGCAAGGGTGAATGGAGGAAATGACGGACATAGACAAAACAGGAGTAAACGCAGATAGGGCCAATACCGCCGAGCAGGCCGACCACCCGGACTGATCGGCAGAGGCGAAGCCCGCCAGGTACGTAGCAAAGCTTTTGAACGTGGGCCGCTCGACGCTCTATCGGGCGCTTGTCGTGTAGTCCGTCGCTTGAGTAAACACTACGCCGTTTGAACGAAGCCGCCCGCGCGGCGGACGCTACGCGTGCTCGTCGGTCGAGGGATTCTCTTCGACCGTTTGCATTCGCGAGGCAGAAGCGATATTCTCTGGGCGATGCTCCATATTTGGAATGCTCACTATAGAGCCCCTTTAGTTTTATTACTTCCAGTGGAATATCGATTCAAATTCCAATAATGGCCGGCGTCTGCTCTAAAAGCGGCCCCGCGTCCGCCGCAAACGCGGGCGGCTTCCTTCAAACGTCTCTATCCGAAGTGACCCGGCGGTCCACATTTCCGCCGTTCCTCAGCGCCTGTGCGCCGGGTCACTCCAGATAGAGTCCTAGCGTCAGGAAGGATCTGGCACGGTGGGCCGAGCAATTGTCAGCGACGCGTGTTTTTCGTCAAGTTGACGTGAGCCGGACTTACCAGGACCTATCGTGGATCGCGGCCCTGAAAAGGCTGGCGGCGGTTCGATTCCGTCCCTGGCCACCATGTTTTCAATGGTTCACAAGCCCTCCAAACAGCGAGTTGGTCCCAATTGGTCCCAAAACCTTTAACCCAAACTCGCTTGGACTCGTCAATCCGAAGCGTCGGTTGGAGGGCAGTCACCTAAAGGTTTGTATTTGGAACTCTGAAACCGTTCGTAAAGCGGGATCATGTCTCCGCCCTCGCACAGTTCACAACGTGGATTGCGATACTCCAGTTGCCGGTAGTTCACCCCGTTCAGCAAGATCTCTTTAGGGTCTATTTTCCCACTCGCCCCAATCGATCCATCCTCCGTCCTGAAACTGTGCGCCCTAAGCACGATATGGCGGTCATCATCCGGCGGATATCGATTGTCACGGAGAAAATGTTCCTCAGTCCGAATGCATTTTTGTCCTTTGTGGTCGATGAATGGAGGATTGCGAGGTCGGCTATCGGTGTCCAACGTGAACTCTCCCGCCTCCATTCTTTCCCACAGACGCTCCCTTTCGAATATGCGGCACATGTGCTCCGGACACACTCGGACTTTGCGTATACTGGAACTGGAGAGTGTCATGTCCATGCTCGCTGATTTGTCGCAAGCGGTAGCAGCGTATCGCAGCGGGAATAAGTCCCTCGATGAATTCGAAGACTGGTTTCGCACCGGTTCACGAAAAATGTTTGCCCAAGATCAGCAGGAAATCGACATTTGCGCTGCCGTGGAGGCAGCATTTTCAAGGCATTCTTTTGAGAACCTCGATGAGGACGGCTTAAAGGCGGAGTTGGGGAAGATCGATATTCCTTTCGCGCCCCCTGCCGTGTTCCGTGCCGCCTCATTCCAGTCGTCTTACCATTTCCCGCAACTGCCCATTCCCGGAAACAACTCTAACAGTGCGATGAACCGTGTCACGGTTTTCGCAACAATGTGAGCGGTGTTTGAGTTGCGAGTTCACCGTCCAATATGGCCTGGATGAAGTAGAGCCCCGGAATTTGGAGCGGCTTCGGATCGAGTGTGACTTCGGTGGTCAGCATGTAGCCGCCGGGACCGGACGGATCGACCGCATAACCGTAGACGAAAGATTCTGCTTTCGCCTCTGATACGACTGCCCAATCTCCGCCCGCACGCACTACCATTTGCACCTTCAAAGTGTGCGAATTGAAGTCTCCCGGAGCACAGTGCAGGTATGTCAAGACAAAGAACCGAATCACTGGTGAGGATTGGCCTATCCCGAGGACGTCCATAATCCGAATAGCGCTAGGCGCTCCCGTCTTCTCGGCCAGTACCGCCTCACACACGAGTACAGCGGCGGAAATTGGCTTGTTATTCGGCATTGTCGTATTTCGTTAAGCTCCCGTTTCGGTTGTCCTCACCGACGAAGTATCCAATGCTTGCGCCAGTCACGGACTTCATGCATAAAGCCTGCCACAGCGAAACAGCGGTCTTTCACGTTCAGTATACCCGAGGGGCGGTGGTTGGCCGATGAGGAACTCTCCGCGCCGCTGCGCTCCACGCGATTCCCGAAAGGCCGCTCACGCCACTCAACGAACCAGAAACATCGCCGATCATGCGGCGGCAATGTAACCACCAGCGCATCGGCGAGGCGTCCCAGATCGCGATGCGCCCATAGATCCCGCGCCGTTCGCGGTCCAGTCAACCCCAAATCCTTCCATTCGACGCGCAGCCCGGCGGATTGCTGGTCGCCCACGTTGAACACAGCGACGTACTTGCCTTTCGAACCGGCGGCGCCCCCTCCGGCCTCCGATATCCAGACGATCTGTTCTCCACTCTCAAACAGCTTGCGGCTGCCGGAGGCTTTCTGATCGGCCGCCAACACTTCGTCATAGCGATCAGCGCCAATGTCGCGTCGTCGCTGCTTGGCAAGTCGCCGCCGAACATCAGCGGCTGGCGCGCGATGGTCCACAGAGTCATGAGCGTGCGCTGCTCGTCGGCGGTAAGCTGCGTCTCGCGGTCGTCGCCGCGTTCGGCGCGGATACCGATGTGGCCCAGCGGCAGCATGTCGGCGTCCGGCCACGCGCCCGGCCGCGCGTAGGCGCTCCACTTCTCGATCAGATCGAACTCCCGCCGCACGTCCTGCCACCGGTCCCACAAATCGTTGCCGGCGCGCCAAAGATTCGCATTCACCGCGTGGAAATCGGCCTTGGCCAGGTCCGACGGCCCAGGCGACAGACTGAGCACGATAGGACGTCCAGATTTCACGATCGCCTGATGGCGTATTCCAAGGATTCCGCTCCCTCACGGTCGCGGCTCCGATCAGAGCCGCGCGCGTCAGCAAGCGGTGTGTCGATACGTTGACGAACTTCTGAAACGGTGTGCTTAGCCATGTCGAGCCCGTACATATCCGTATTCCACCGGCAGGCAGACTTGGGGTCCGCGATCTCCGCGGCGGGCGCGACGCCCCCTTCCACCGGCAGATTCGCCGCAACTGCGCGCCGCGGAATGCCGCGCATGATGTGGATGCCGAACTTCAGCCCCTTGGTGTGGATCAATCCGCGAGCGGTCGAAATCCCGCGCCGTTCGCGGAGGAGGGAAACCGGTTCGCCGCCGGAAGCAACCGGCCGAAGCTGTCCATGGCGAGCTTCGCATCCGGCCGGTAGCCGTGCGCCCGGGCGTTCGGGTCGGACCATTGTATATCCACCACGATGTACTGCCATCCGTGGCTTTTCAAATGCGCCGCCATGTAATCGGCGTTGGCCTTCACTTCGGCTTCGGCGACGGTTGTGCCGTAGGCGTCCCAACTGTTCCAGCCCATGGGCGGAGCCGGCGCGAGATGAGGTGGGTCAGGCGCTTCCGTCTGCCAACCCATGAGCACGGTTGCCGCGGCCGCGCCGCAGGCGAGTGTTAAGACCAGGAGCCGTTTCAATGGGTATCCCCTTTCACTTAGCTTTCACTCGGCCGGTCACTCAGCTTTCACTCCGGCGGCGGGACGAGGGCGTCCCGCGCGGACCAGGGGGTCCGCCCTACTTATCTATTGAGATATACTACGAATGTCTTGAAAACGCTTGCATGCTTGCTCTGCCTTTGGACAGTCCAATTTAGCCCCGCGCTGGCGCAGTCCCAGCCGGTTGAAATCCGCGTCAATGCGGCCGCTTCCCAAGGCGCGTTCCATCCCCTCTACGACTATTTCGGCTATGACGAGCCGAACTATACGTACGCGCCCAACGGCAAGAAGCTGATCGCCGAGCTGGGCGCGCTGGGTCCCGTACGCGCGCAGATCCGCGCGCATCACCTGCTGGTGACGGGCGATGGCACGCCTGCTATGAAGTGGGGATCGACCAACGCTTACACGCTCGATGCGAAGGGTCAGCCGGTCTATGACTGGACCATCGTCGACCGCATCTTCGACACCTACATGCAGGCGAATGCGCGCCCGTTTGTCGAGATCGGCTTCATGCCGGAAGCGCTCTCGCGCACGCCCGAGCCGTATACGCGCCACTGGCCGACGCCCGACGACGGCAAAGGTTGGGCCGAGCCGCCCAAGGACTACGCCGCCTGGGGCGAGTTGGTGTATCGCTGGGTGCTGCACTCCGTCGAGCGCTACGGCAAGGCGGAAGTGGAGCAGTGGTCGTGGGAATTGTGGAACGAGCCCGACATTTTCTACTGGCGCGGCACGCCCGAAGAGTACGACAAGCTCTACGACTACACCGCCGCCGCCCTCAAGCGCGCCCTGCCCACCGCTCGCGTTGGCGGCCCTGGAACCACCGGACCGGGCGCCGCCGGCTCGAAATCGGCGACGTATCTGAAGCAATTCCTCGAGCACTGCGCCCACGGCGTCAACGCGGCTACTGGAAAGACGGGGGCGCCACTCGATTTCATCAGCTATCACGACAAGGGCGCGCCGCGCGTGCTGGAAGGCCATGTCCGCATGGGCTTGCGCAACCAGCTCCTATCCGTGCAGCGCGGCCTCGATATCATTAAGGATTACCCCGCGTTCCGCGCGCTGCCCATCGTCTTGAGCGAATCCGACCCCGAAGGCTGCGCCGCCTGCGTAGCCAGCCAGCATCCCGAAAACGGCTACCGCAACACGACGCTCTATCCCAGTTACACCGCCGCCGCGATGGCCGGAATTCTGCAACTTTCGGACCGCTACCACGCCGACATCGCGGGAATGCTGACGTGGGCGTTTGAGTTCGAAGGGCAGCCTTACTTTGAGGGATACCGGACGCTCGCCACCAATGGCATCGACAAGCCGATTCTGAATCTGTTCCGCATGGCCGGAATGATGCGCGGCGATCGCGTGGAGCTGAAAAGCTCGGGTGCGGTCGCTCTCGATACGGTGCTGCAAAGCGGAGTGCAAGGGGCTCCGGAGATCGACGGCATCGCGACGCGCGCCGAGCGCGAGATGTCGATACTGATATGGAACTATCACGATGACGACGTGCCCGCGCCGGCGTCGCCGGTACATCTCACAATCGCCGGCGCGCCAGCCGCGCGCGTGCTGGTGGAGCATTACCGCATTGACGAGACGCATAGCAACGCCTACACGGCGTGGAAACAGATGGGTTCGCCGCAACAGCCGACGCCGGAACAATACGCGGCGTTGGAAGCGGCGGGGCAGTTACAGCTACTGACGTCGCCGGAGTGGCGGGCGGCGGCGAACGGGCAGGTTGGATTGGCGTTTGATTTGCCGCGGCAGGCGCTGTCGCTGTTGCGGATTACTTGGTAGGCTCAGGCTGGAATGGGCAGCCGGTCAGCGTGAAAAGCAAGCCAGGGGGATTGTTAGCACTAGTCGACTCTGCGCGAGTAATCGCGCACCCTTGCCGGACTGAAAGGCGCTATCGGGCGCCCACGGCCATTAGTGTGGGGCTTCAGCTAACTAAGTCGATGGGTAGATTGGTCCCACTCGGGGCTGGGAGTGTACTGTCTGTAGGAGTACCGGAGAAATGGCCCTGAATTCGAACAACAACGGACAGAGATCACGATTTGATTACGAGAAATTCACCGGTTCCAGGATTAGTTTCGTAGCCGAGATGAAGCGGCGCGAGATGCTGTTTTCGAAGCTGTGCAATGTAGGCTACATCGTCGGGGGTTGGCTGCTGGTCAAGGATGATCCACCATTCCTCAAATAGCGTTCGACCCGGATAATGGTTATATTCGAGTACTTGTCCAATAGCGTCGCGGATCGCCTGCCGAATGTTCCGATCATAACAAATTTTTAGCTCAGCCATGAATCGGCGCTTACCCCGGCTGAATTGGACGTCTATCCATCCTTTCTCCTGGTTCGGGTGCTGGGCAGGCAAGTTAAGTAGATATCCATATTCATGATCAGATTCGATATACTTGCAACCGGCCTGCACGAATTTGCTGATGGCTACCTTTGGCCGGTCTTCAGCCGGGAACCAGATCAGGTCTTCGAGCGCAAGCAATCCAATCTTGGATTCTCCGGTTACCTGTTCTGGGCGTTTTTTCAAAACGTCCGCGGCGCGTTCCCGGTAACTCGAGTCCACTGAATAGGCTTCAGAAGCGTACGGCCATGCTGTTTCTGCTGCCTCTTCTCCATAATCACGTTTTAACTTCGCGCAAGTGAAGAGTTCATCGCTTCGCTGAACGGCATATTCTCTCTCCTCGGTTTGAATTAGCTTACTGCAAGAACGATATCAGCCATTGCGGACAGTTTCGGTCCTCAATCAATGGCACACTGAAACTAATGTTGGAGACCTCCGCCAGATTGCTTCGATCGCTGTCGCTGTTTCAGGCCCGGCGATATTGGTCCGGCGCGGAACTTTCCGAACGGCTGGCGGTGACCCCGCGCACGCTGCGGCGCGATGTCGACCGGCTGCGCAGTTTGGGCTATCCGGTGAATTCGACTTCGGGCGACGCCGGAGGCTACCAACTTGGCGCAGGCGCAACGTTGCCTCCGCTGCTTCTAGATGACGACGAAGCGGTGGCGGTTGCCGTCGGATTGCGAACGGCGGCGAGCGGCACGGTGGCCGGGATTGAAGAAGCGTCCGTGCGTGCGCTATCCAAGCTCGAACAGGTTTTGCCTTCGCGATTACGCCGCCGCGTGGCAGCGCTGCACTCGTTCATCGTGACACTGGCAAACGCCGGTCCGACCGTGGACGCGGAGATGCTGTCCGCGATCGCGGGGGCCTGCCGCGACTGCGAAAAGCTGCGGTTCGCATACCGCAGCCGGGATGGAGCCGCCAGCGCGCGCGAAGTAGAGCCGCATCGGCTGGTTCATACCGGGCGGCGCCGGTATCTGGCGGCCTGGGACGTTGACCGCAACAATTGGCGGACCTTCCGGGTGGATCGGATCGGGCCTAAGCTTTCGACTGGGTCGCGGTTCGCGCCGCGCAAGCCTCCCGAAGGCGATTTCGCAGCCTACGTGGCACGGAGCGTCTCCTACGCGCCGCATCCACACCAGGCTCGGGTAATCTTGCATGCTTCGGTCGAGATGGCCGCCGAACGAATACCACCGGCGGCAGGGATACTGGAAGCAGTCGACGAGCACACGTGCGTACTGCATACCGGGTCCAGTTCGCTCGACACCCTCTCCGTACCTGGCGCTGATCGGCTTCGACTTCGAAGTTCGCGAACCTCCGGAACTGGTCGAGCGCATCCGTTGGCTGGCGGAAAGATTCAGCCGCGCAACCAGCGGACCACGGCAAGCGTGAACCCGCAGGCGGCTACTCGAAGCACCCAACCTTTGCTACTCCGCATTCTGAAGAACCGGCGCGTTCGCAGCCACGCGGCCGCCGGGAGCGACAACTGGTCGCCGCGAACGAGCGAGGCCAGCCGCCGGTCGAGTTCCCAGTTGAATTCCGCTTCACTGGCCGACGCGGGGCCCAGTGGTGCTCTTCGACTGGCGCCGCGACCGCGAGATTCGGTGATATCGTGAAACCGCTTGCTGACGGGGCGCCCTCTGGGCCTGGCTCCGATCGGCGCCGCCGCGTCGAAGCCGAACTCTGACAGAGCATCTGCACTTCCGGCGAAGCCTTTGCCACCGATTCCTCCACCTTCGAGCCCTCCAATAGGTCGTCAATTCCTGCGAGCGCGGGCGCGGGGATGGACACGGCGGTTCGCGCAGCCCGAGAAGCAGCTATCGCCGCGACCTCAAAGAACGAGACGATCTTGCTAATGTGTGGCTTGATCCATGTCGGTTTAGGAGAAACGCAGCGTATTGAGTCCGAGTACTATTTGAGCACCCCACGCACTGCCGATCAAATGCGCTAATCGTCGAAGTGCCAGACCGGGGGGCGTTATTCCGCAATATCGGTAGTGATGCACGAACCGCGCCTGCCCCCGGCACCTCTGGGCTTGGGGCGCGCACGGCTAATCGTTTGCAACAATCCTCAAGCTCCGTTAAATAAAGATCCGCTTGGGCTTCACCCCAAGTCCGAAGGGTATAATCGCCGATGCTCAGCAAGTCGGCCTCGGCGAGACGCGAGAAACGAAACCCGGCCACAGTCTAAACCCGTGGCTTGGGATGCTTGAGTTCCTTGCGGCCCCGCCCAAAGACGTTATCTTCGGCAATACCGCTGGCATCGCCTTCATCTATCGCCGCACGCAGGACGGTGAGCTTCGCCTCGTATTGCTGTTCCTCCCGCTCGAAGGTCCGTAACGCGGCCCGTACGACCTCGCTGGCGTTCTCGTAGCGTCCGCTTTTCACTTTTGCGAGGACGAAGCTTTCGAGTTCGTCGGTCAAATTGACGTTGCGGGTTGGCATGGCGGTTCTCCTTCTATCCACTATCAAACCCGTCATTGACTCGGACAATTGGACGGGCCATACTACAGGCCACCCTACAGCGCCCGCAGCCGTTCCGCCGCCGCCTCCGGCGTAATATCGCGTTGCGGCGTGCCGAGCATCTCATACCCCACCATGAATTTCCGCACTGTCGCCGACCGCAGCAGCGGCGGGTAGAAGTGCAGATGCAGGTGCCATTCGTCGTGCGGTTGCCCGTCGGTGGGGCGCTGGTGGAAGCCCATGGTGTAGGGGAATGAGACGTTGAAGAGCCGGTCGTAGCGGGCGGTGGTGCGTTTCAGAATATCCGCCAGCCCGTCGCATTCGGCGGTCGACAACGCGTCGATGGCGGTCATGTGGCGTTTCGAGACGATCATGGTTTCGAATGGCCAGACGGCCCAGAATGGGACGACTGTGAGGAAGCTATCGTTCTCTTCCACCACGCGCTCGCGAGAGGTCCGCTCCAGCTTCTCGTAGTCGCATAATAGGCATGAGCCGTACGCTTCGCGCCAAGCCGACAAGCTCGCCTGCTCTTTCGCTACCTCGTTCGGCAGCGAATAGCTCGCCCAGATCTGGCAGTGCGGATGCGGATTGCTGGCGCCCATCATGGCGCCGCGGTTTTCGAAAATCTGCACGTAGTTAATGGAATCGCGCGCGCCCAGGTCGGCGTACTGCTCGGTCCAGGTATCGACGACCGTTCGCAGGCCGGCAAGCTCCATGTTGGCGATGGTGAGGTCGTGACGCGGCGAAAAACAGACCACGCGGCAGATGCCGGGCTCGGATTCGGCGATCAGCAGGCCGTCGCGCTGGGAGCGGTTATGGGGCGTGTCCGGCTTGAGAGCGGCAAAGTCGTTGGTGAAGACGAAGGTCGAAGCGTAAGGCGGATTGTAGACGCCGCCCGAGCGCGTGTTGCCGGGACACAGATAGCAATCCGGATCGTATTCGGGCGATGCAACGGTTCCGGCGTCTTCCACCTGGCCCTGCCATGGACGCTGGGTGCGGTGCGGCGAGACCAAAACCCATTCACGGGTGAGCGGGTTGTAGCGGCGATGGGGATTCAGCATCGATGAGGATTTAGCCTCAATGAACGCCAGCGGCGGCGAGGCCCTTCTCGCGGGCTACGTATTGGTCGTAGATCCAGGCGTAGGTCCGTTCCATCCCAGTGCGTAACGGCAGGCCCGGCTCCCAATTCAGGTACTTCTTGATGAGGGTATTGTCGCTATTCCGGCCGGCGACGCCTTTAGGCGCGCCAAGATCGTAGGTGCGCTTGAGCTGGATGCCGGCGATGTCTTCGACAATATCCACCAACTGGTTGATGGTCACCATTTCCGACGAGCCGAGATTGATGGGTTCGAGAATGTCGGAATCCATGATCAACTGAACGCCCTTGGTGCAATCGTCGATGTACATGAAGCTGCGGGTCTGGTTGCCCGTGCCCCAAATGGAGATCTCGTGTTTGCCGCCGAGCTTGGCTTCAATGACCTTGCGGCAGACCGCCGCGGGCGCTTTTTCGCGGCCGCCGTCCCATGTACCATTCGGTCCGTAGACGTTGTGGAAGCGCGCCACGCGCGTATACATGCCGTAATCTTCGGTGAAGTGGCGGCACATGCGCTCGCTGAAGAGCTTCTCCCAACCGTAGCCGTCTTCGGCCAGCGCGGGATAGGCGTCTTCTTCCTTGAGGCCGGGGTTGTTGGGGTCGCGCTGCTTATCGCCGTTGTAGACGCAGGCGGAAGAGGCGTAGAAAAATCTCCGCACGCCCTGCTGCTTCGCCGCCTGCAGCATGTGGGTATTGATGAGTACCGACAGCATGCAGAGCGCCTTATTGCTCTCAATGAAGCCCATGCCACCCATGTTGGCGGCCAGGTTGTAGATCTGGCCGGCGCCGGCCGCGGCACGGTCGCAATTTTCCTTGAGGTTCAGATCGAGGGACAGATTTTCGACATCGTCGAAGCGCAGATACCACTCGTCCGGCGGCTTGATGTCGATGGCGCGAATCCTGGTGCAGCCCTGGCGGCGGAACTCGGCGATCAGAGCTCCGCCGATGAAGCCGCCCGCTCCGGTGACCGCGATCAATTCCTGTTTCATGGTTGAGATCAACTGGTTGAGATCAACTGAAATAGTAACAGGAAAGCTATCGGCTCAACGGGTCGGGGTGATTGACCGATCCGGGGGAGCCTGCGTGCCGGCAGGCAGGATCTGACCAAAGCGCCCAATATTTCCATGGTGGGAGATTCTCGCCAGGAATCCTCAGCGGGAACCTCGTCATCTCCCTGAACGGGACTAGCATCGGTCCATTGTGAGACTCACGGCAGCGAGGGTGTCACTTCCTGTCGGGTTCCCCCGTCCACCGGCCAGGTGTCGGATAAGAGCAGCTATGCGTGCACCGAAATCGGTGGCTTTCTGTTTGTTGGCTGCTTGTCTGGCGCCACAGACACGGCTGGCGTTGGCACAGATGAACATGTCCGGCCACACGATGGAAACCATGGATGAGACGCCTCCCGGCGAATTGCCCGCGCCGCGGAAGATGACCGGCATAGGGAACGTCCGCATGCGGATCACCGCGGCGCCCGAAGCTCAAATGTGGTTCAACCAAGGATTGAACCTGTTGCACGATTTTTGGGATTACGAGTCGGCCCGCGCGTTCGAACAGAGCGTTCGCGTGGATCCGCAATGCGCTATGTGCTACTGGGGACTGTACAAGGCGGAGTCGTTTTACCACAGCACGGCTCAAGGCTATGCCGGCCAGGCGCTGGCGAAGGCCGTCAGCCTCAAAGGACATGCAAGCAAGCGCGAACGCGTTTACATCGAGGCGAGCGCCCTGCACGAAGATGCGCTGAAGAACGCCAAGCCGGGTCCGGTCTTGTCGCGGGAGTTGGAGCTATGGCGCAAGCTCGTAAGAAAGTATCCGAGGGATACCCAAGCGGAGATCTTCCTGGCAGAGGTTGTCGATCGGAAGGAAGCCCTGGCGATCTTGCAGTCCGTTCTAAAGGACACTCCCGAAGATTCGGCCGCGAATCACTATTACATCCATGATCTGGAGGCGAGTGAGCACCCCGAGCAGGCCCTGCATAGCGCGGAGATACTGGCCAGCCTCGCGCCGGCCGCTGGACACATGGTCCACATGCCAGGGCATATTTTCTTTCGCATCGGCGACTACGCACGAGCGGAACAGGCGTTTGCGGCGTCCATGCGGGTCGATGAGCGCTACATGCAGCAGCAGCACGTTCAGCCCGATAACGATTGGAACTACGTGCACAACATGATGTATGCGATCGCGAACCTCATGGAGGAAGGCAAACCGAAAGAGGCGACCGCACTTTCCATGAAGCTCACCAATGCGCGCGGCGAGCTGGAGACGACGCTGTACATCAATGCGGCGCGAGATTCGATTTCGCGGCTCGATCCTCGTTTGCCGGTGGCCCTGCGAACGGCGGATTGGGCGCGGGTCACTGAACTATTGAAGGCGAGCGCGCCGCCCGCCGCACGGCCCAATCTTGACTTTCTGGAGCGGTAACTTGCTCGCTTTGCGGCCGGCATGCAGGCCGTCGAAACCCAGGATTTCCCGAAGGCGGAAGAGTCATCGGTTGGATTCGATGCCGAGCTATGGCGGATGGCTCAGCAGTTGCGTGATCCGCCGCGAATGCGAACGATGGCGAAGAACGCGCCCGCGGGCGGTCCGCCGCGGATGCAGGTGATGCCGGATGCGGAGCTGCAACCGCTTCTGGGAAGTCTGTCGGTCATGTCGCTGGAACTGCGAGCCTCGCTGCTGACGGCTCAGAAAAAGATCAGCGAGGCGAAAAGCCTGTTCGCGAAGGCTGCGCAAGAAGAGAAGGATCTGGGTTATCGCGAACCTCCCAACTACATTCGGCCGGTTGGCGAGACGGAAGGGGCGGCGATGATGGCTATTGGCGATTGGGCCGATGCCAGGGCCGCTTACGAGCGGGCGCTCCTCGAGCGGCCACGATCCGGCCTCGTGCTCTACGGTATTGCCATGAGTAGCGAGAAGTCTGGTGAACCCGAGGCTGCCGCGAAGGAGTACGCGGACTTTCTCGCGGCCTGGAAGGACGCCAATCCCGATCTGGATCAAGTGACGCACGCCCAGACCTACCTCGCCGAGCATCCGGCCGTTGCCGGAGGCCAAAGAGAACCTTTACAAAAAAAGCGATGATAGGGCTCATTAGCCGGCGCGAGCCCTGCATCCCTGTAAAGCATGCTTCCCCGAGGGCATCACGAGCGTTACTGTGCCGGTAGCGCCGCGCCGGCGAGGAAGTCTTTAGATTCCGCGCGAGGCCCCTGAAATCAATCGCCGACACGTCTCATAAGTCGGTCTCAAGAGTGAGGCGGAATCCGGCTCTGCCACGCGGCGGAAACTGGCCCGAAACGATCTGGGAAATGACGCATCGGCCTGGCTACCTGGCGCGAAATCCCCTTGGACTTCCCGCCGGTGATGCGCCCATCACCCCGGTTCGAGGAGGCGGCCACCGAACAACCCGGGCTGGGACCGAGTTGAAGCCTCGAGAGAGCTTATCTATATTCCCATTCCGGCCCAGGCGAACGCGCCCTCACGGTGGGTTCCCGGTTGGTACGTACACGTTTTCTGGAAAGGCCGGATTTCGCGGCTGTGCGTAGGAATCCCGAAAAACAATGGCTCTCCTCCAGCGCCAAACGATTTGATAGGGAGGTCGCCGGTCAGTCACAACACTTTCAAAATAAATCCAGCCCCCGCAAACCGCGGCTCCACGGACGCTCGGCTCCCCCAGGCGATGACCGTCCGCAACCCGCTGCCTAATCTAGACGGCAAGCCCCGGTTGCCTGCAAACGATCGGCGTTCCGGGATGCTCCCCTTGACTGAACCGTATTGTCCGGGCCAACGCCCCAACCCGTCACTTCTTCGGATTGTTCATATTCCGGATAGCTTCAGCCATCTCCGCCGCCCGTGCGCGCGATTGATGCATGTAGGTTTCGTTCTTGGCCACCCGGTCGAGCATGGGCAGGAACTGCTCCGGCGCTACCACCCGGCCATTCTCAAACAAAGCTTCCAGGCCTTGCAGCGCGCCATCGACGCCCAAATGATCGTACTTGGCGGCGCGCTCCAGATCGATGCGATGCGCGGCCGATTCCGCCATGCGCTCGAACCAGTCCTGTAGCTGCTGGGCGGCGACGTCCTCGGAAAAATTGAATTTTGCCTCGCTCTTCTGGTCCCCGTCCACGAAGCGAAACGTCTTCGTGCCCATGAAGGCTACTTTCAATGGCGATTCCAGCGGATGCTTGAAGTGGTCCAGTTTGTCCGCCAGGCTGAACACTACCTGCGTCTCGTCGTCGGTCAGCTTGAACTTGAGCGGCAAATCGTCGTCTATCGCTTCCTGATAAACGCCGTCGCCGCTCTTCTCCAGAACCACCTGGATATAGTCGGGCTTGCTGCCCGGAAACGCGCGCGAATAAAACAACTGGGGCGCGTCGCCGGCAAACAGCGCGCTGGCCGCGAGCAGCAGAACGATGCGCTTCACACGGCGCTCCGCAGCCGGCGGCTGGTGGATTCGCGCGTGGCATGGCAGATGGCCACCGCCAGCGCGTCCGCGGCGTCTTCGGATTCAATGGCTTCGGGCAGCCGCAGCAGCGATTGCACCATGCTCTGCACCTGGCACTTTTCGGCGCGCCCATAGCCCACCACGCTCATCTTGATCTCAAGCGGAGAGTACTCGGCGAACGCCACGCCCGCATCGGCGATGGCCAGCAGCGCGATGCCGCGCACGTGCGCCAGCTTGAGCGCGGTCTTCACGTTGGCCGCGTGAAATACCTCTTCCACCGCGGCCGATTCCGGCGCATGCTGGCGGATAAGGGCGCGCAGGCCGCTCGAAATCTCCGCGAGCCGCCGCTCAAAGGGCGTTTTTGGACTGGTGCGAATCACGCCCGCAATCAGCAGGCAATGGCGCGCGCCATCGCTTTCGATTACGCCGTAACCGGTGCGTTCCGATCCGCAATCGATGCCGAGTACGCGCAACGGCTTACTCCATTGCCTCGAGTTCCGACTCGTCGATATCGAAGTTGGAATAGACGCTCTGCACGTCTTCGTGCTCTTCCAGCACCTCGTTCAGCCGCAGCATTCCGCTCGCGTTCTTGCCTTCCAGCTTGATGAGGTTCTTCGGAATCATGGCGATGCTGGCGTCTTCCGACGGAATGTGGTTGGCTTCGAGCGCCTTCAGCACCGCTTCGCCGGCTTCGGGCGGCGAGAGAATCTCCCACCGTTCGCCGTCGCTGCGCAGATCTTCCGCACCGGCGTCGAGGACGATATTCATCAGTTGATCTTCGGTGGCCTTATCGCCGGGAACGAAAATCTGGCTGCGGCGAACGAACATCCAGGCGACGCTGCCCTCGGCGCCCATGTTGCCGCCATTCTTGCCAAAGGCATGGCGGATCTCGCTCACGGTGCGGTTGCGGTTATCCGTAGCCACGTTCACCAGCACGGCCGCGCCGCCGGGACCGTAGCCTTCGAACATCACTTCCTCGATTTGCCCGCCTTCCAACTCGCCCGTGCCGCGCATGATGGCCTTCTTGATGTTGTCGGAAGGCATGGAGACGTTCTTGGCGGCCAGAATGGCGCTGCGCAGCCGCGGGTTGCCGTCGGGATCGCCGCCACTGCGCGCGGCGATGGAAATTTCCTTGATGAGGCGCGTGAACGCTTTTCCGCGCTTGGCGTCCGTGGCCGCCTTCTTGTGCTTAATGGTGGCCCATTTGGAATGGCCTGACATGGTGACCCTCTTAGGTAGGCCCAGCCTACTCGACCCGGAATGAATTTATGCGATTTCGACCTTATTGAGGATAGCAAAAGCGGTGGATGCGGTAAAGGCGCAAAGCGGCCCAGGGGTACTTAATGGTTTCGGGGATTTCGAGGCTGAGTCGCGCATGGCGCGGGACATCGCTAAGCAAGGTCCCCACGAAATTGAACGGGACCCCGATGTTGCGAGGGCGCCTAAACGTTTTCGGGTTCCTCGCTCGCGGCTCTGTCTCGGCTGCTTGTGTCTGCAAATGGTTACGGAGCCGCGACGGTCAGGGAGCGGATCTTGGCCGGCGTTTCCCGAATCCCTTTAAGCATCCATCTTGCGGAGGTGATGCATGCTGAGGCATACTGACTCCATATGCCTCAGTCGCAAGCCAACGCGCCAGGACGCGGCCGAAAGGCCGGTCTGAGCAAATCTAAGCCGAATCTCCGGGGCAAGCCCGGGCCGCGGTATACCGTCGCCCTTCCGTCCACAGTCGCCAGCCAGGTGGAACGATATGCCGAGACGGTTGAAGCCAGCATGAGCAAGGCGATTGCCGCGCTCGTGCGCCTTGGCCTGGAAAGCCAGGCGAATCGAAAGCGTGAGTTCTTCAAAAGGCTGAAGGAGAACCTTGCCAAAGACGATCCGAAGGAACAGGACCGAATGGTGGATGAGTTCCGAACCCTAATCCTGGGCCGTTGAAGGACGCCGAATGCCGAATGCCGAAAATCCGGTGGGAGCGGCTTCCACGTGAGAAGCGGGCTCACCTGCGAGACCGCGCGAAGGAGCGCAGGGTTTCCCAGGACGACCTGTTCGAACTGGCTGAGTGGAAGGCACAGATCCCGACGTGCCGGATGGGGACTGGTACAAGGATTTCGGAACCTTCAAGCTCTGCGGCACGGGGAAGTTTCCGAGTACCTTTCTGATGGCCGGGCAGTCCGCCAGAGGCAAGCGGCTGTGACCGCCGATACGCATCACCGTGGGGAAGAACGGACAGATGCAGCACCGTCCTCCGAAACGACCGTCCGTCGGATTACTCCTCGTGAAGTCCGGTCACGGCAGTTTGACGCAAAGCGCCTATCCGGAGACGCGCGCCTGTCTACAGCGGTCCATAGGTCGGGTGAGTCCGGTCCCTTCTGCCCTCCCTCGAAGCCCCGTGAGCGGCGTTTACCAGGATTCGCCCTATGGCGGAGATTCTTGCACCAGCGCGCCTCGACATTTCGGTGGAATTCGCCAGAGGCTTCGACGGCATGACGGAGACGGCGGTTACTCTCGACGAACTATTGCAGGCGCGCGAAGACTTAATCGGCGGCATTGTCGGCCACATGCCTGCGGATCACCGCCGCTTTCTGATGTCCATCAAACGCGGCGAACCCGATTGGGACTTGCTGCGCGTACCCGGTGCGGAAGCGCTGCCGGCAGTTCGCTGGCGTCTCGAGAATCTCGCGCGCCTGGATGCTGCAAAGCGTGCCGCACTGCTCGCGCGGCTGAGCGAAGCGCTTGGGATTCCCGGCTAATGACGCCGTGGCCTCGTGGATCCGTTTGTAGCGAGGCTTGTCCTCAACGCGGAGGCGCAGAGATTTGGAGATCGCGCGGAGGCGCGGTGTGCGAAATCTCAGACCTTCAAAAAACTCAGCGTTTCCTCCGCCTCTCTCGCCTCCGCGTTGAGGACCATGGCCGCTTCATAGTCAACGCCCGCGTCATCCCCGCGGTTTGCCAAGCTGATGGAACGCATCGAGCGCCTCGTGCAATCGGTCGAATATCCGATTCTCACCCACAGTCCCAGTAAGATGGTGCCGCTCCAGGTCGGGCTTCAGGTCCGATTGCACGTGGGCCAATACCAATTCCACGCCGCTATTGGCCAAATCCTGCTGCAGTTCCCGCACCATGCGCGCGGCTGTGTAGTCCACGCGGGTAATCGCTCCGGCATCCACCACCAGCCAGCGCAGCTTCGAAGGCCGCGGCCCTACTAAGCCACGGACCTCGTCGGAAAACCGCCCGGCATTCGCGTAGAACAGCGCCGCCCCAAAACGATAAATGACTAACCCAGGCTCGGTCACGGCGCCGGGAACCGCGGGGGTCAACTGCCACAATCCCCCTTCGCCGTGAATCAGGACCGCCGTGTGCGGGCGGTAGCTGTGCCCCACAATGCGGAGCAGCGACAGCACCATGGCGAGCACGATGCCCGTTTCCACCCCGACCAGCACCACCACGCCCATAGTGATCAGAGCCAGCGCATATTCGCCGGGGCTCTCGCGGCGAATGCTGTACATGCCGCGCAGGTTTACCAGCCGGATGGCCACGATGAAGACGATCGCGCCCAGCACGCATTTCGGAAGATACTGCAACGGGTGGGTGAGGAATAGAAGCACCAGCGCAACCACCGCGGCCGTGGCGACGTGCGCCACCTGGCTCTCTCCGCCGGAGCTTTCCACCATGGCCGTTTGCGTGGGGCTTCCATTCACCACGAACGTCCCGCTCAACGCCGCTGCCGCGTTCGCCGCCGCCAGGCCTAGCAGGTCCGTGTTCTCGTCCAATCGCTGGTGGTGGCGCTCGGCATAGATGCGCGCGGTGGCCGCGCTCTGCGCCACAATCATCACAAAGCACGATGCCGCCACCGGCATCAGCGCATTAACATCGTTCCAGCTCAAATGGGGCAGGCCCAGATGCGGCAACCCGCCGGCTACCGGGCCAATGACGCCGATTCCGTGTCCGGCAAAATCCCACGCCGCGCTGGCCGCCACCGCGCCCGCCACGGCGATCATAGGGGCGGGAACCTTGGGCGCAAACTTGCCGAGCGTGAGGACGCCCGCCACCACCCCCGCGGAGAGCCCCAGAGAGGGCAAGTGGACCTGAGCCAGATTGCCGAAGACCGCGGCCAGTTGGTTCACCGTCCCGTGGGCGTGGATTTCCAGGCCGAGCATTTCCGCCAACACCGCAATCCCCACCTGGAATCCGACGCCGGTGAGGAAGCCCACCAGCACGGTCTGCGAGAGGAAGTCGGCCAGAAAGCCCAGCTTGAGCAACCGCGCCACCAGCAGCATTCCCGCGGTCAGCAGCGCCACCAGTCCCGCCAGCGCCACGTACCGCGCGCTGGCCAGCGGCGCCAGGGGGGCGACTCCGCCAGCCAGAATGGCGGCGGTGGCGGAATCGGCGGCCACCACCAGGTATCGCGACGATCCGAACGTGGCGAACGCCAGCAGCGGCAGCAGCAGCGTGTAGAAACCCGTGATGGCAGGCGTACCGGCGATGCTGGTATAGCCGAGAGCCTGCGGAATGTTCATGGCCGCCAGTTGGATTCCGGCGACGCAATCGCGGCCGGCCCTGGCGCGGTTGAAGGGCCGCATGCCCTGGAAGAGAGCCGGCCACTTCACGCGGCGGCCTCATGCAAAGATCGTCGCAAAGCCGCGGCTCCGGTGATGCCGGGTCCGCACTCGAGCCACAGCCGGCCGCGCTGCCCGGTTTCATTCATTTAATGTCCATCTTCTCATTGTGGCCCGCCTCCGCCACGTGTACGATATGGGCGTTTTGCCCTAAGTGGCCGGGAACTTTCCGGACACTCACATACCCCGGCGGAATTCGACGCTCTCGAATGGCTTTACACCAGCGGCGAAATCGGATGTAATCCGGATTGGATTGCGATCGGCGCGATGCGTTCCCTGACACCACGACAGAATGCGGCATTGAAGTCCGCTCAAACCAGATGGCTCACGTGGATCTTCAGCACGAAGCCCGCGAACCGGGAGCAGGCCGAGGAAGGCGTACTGCGCACGTATCGGGCGGGTGGCGTACCGGAACCGGAGATCCTTCTGCGGTTCGACGACGAGGTGGCGCCGGACGCGATTTGGAAGGCTCACGGCAACGGTGAGTCATATCGGATTACGTTGCCCGGCGTTGGCATGGACGCCTTGCTCGAAAACGAGCGTCACGGCCTTCTTTTTGTCGACTACTTGCGCCTCGCGTTTCAATGGGGCGGCTTCCCGGGATTCGAGAGTCAGGGTCAAACGCCAAAGGAAATCGAATTCCTGAATGAGGGACTTCCGCCTTTTTAAACAGCATGATTATCGGGTAGTGGCTCAGTCTTGAAATGTAAGTGGCTGCCCAAAAAGTCCTATGCGGGCAGTGCCGCCGCGCGATCCAGCCGGCCAGATCTGCCTGGGTTGCTATAATCGAATGTCCACGCGAAATGCCGCAAGATCGAACCGGCTATACATTGCGATTTGAAGAGATTGGCTCCGGGGATGATTCGTTCGGCTGTGCTGCGATCATCCCATGGGATTCCGATATTTTCGGCTTTCCCGTAGCGCAGTACCGGATCGGATCGGATCGGATCGAAGAATCCCAAACCGGCGTCCTTAGCGAAGCTCTCCTTTCCTGGCTACAGCGGCATGAGATAGCGCTTTGTTCGTGTACCATCCCGGCAGGGAATGTGTTTTGGAAGACATGCCTTCCCCGGATGGGATTCCAGTTTGTCGATCTGGCTCTTAGAGTGGCTTTCAATGGCCTCCGGACAGCGCCGTTGCGGCCGGCCCGCGTCGCGCTGCGGAAAGCCATGCCAGTCGATTCCGAGTCCATCGAGGCCATCGCGGGACAGGCCTTCGATCACGGGCGATACCATGCCGATCCGTGGTTCCCGAACGAGCTGGCCGACCGGAGATATAGCCGCTGGGTGAATAACGCTTTGGCGGGAACCAATCCAGGGGAATATCTCTATGTAATGGGCGAGCCGGGGAATGTCCAGGGTTTCTATCACCTGACAGTGGACGAGAGTGTTGGAGACTTGCGGCTGGCCGCGGTGGCGCCTGAGCTAAGAGGCACGATGCTGGGATTCGATTTGTACTTAGCCGCGCTACATGCCCTGAAAGAATTGGGCGTTCGCAGAATTGTGTCCTCTATCTCGGCAATGAATACGCCGGTTATCAATGTGTATTCAATGCTTGGGTTTCGGCTTTCCGAGCCGGAGGTTGTTTACCATTGGCATGCGTCCGCTTCTCTAGGGGTCGCATGACCGGCGCTTCCAGCACTGTCTCATTCGCTCTGCTCTCTTCTTCGAGCCTTCAGTTGTTCGACAGCGTCTTGCGGAACGAGATGCAGCGCTGGGGGTGGGCGGCGAAAACCTGGCAGGCGGGTTTCAATCAGTTCCGGCAGGAGATCGCCAACCCTGCTTCCGGGCTGTATGCGGCTCAGCCGGACGTCGTTGTCCTGCACCTGGACGGCGAGGATCTTTTTGCGGACTGGCTGCGTAACCCATTCCAGGGCGATCGCGGGGCGCGCCGCGAGAGCGCGCAGCAAGCCGCGCGTGACCTCGAAACCTGGGCCGCGTCGATCCGCGGCGGGCTGCCGGATGCGCTGATTATTCTGAATACCGTGTACCTTCCGCCGGTTCACGCTTTGACCGGCCTCGAATACCACTCGCAATGGGGGCTTGCCGATTTGGCTATGCAGTTCAACTGCGAGCTGGGCCGGATCGCGGCCGGCCAGCCGAACCTTTTAGTGAACGACGTCGCCGCGGCGGTGAACGAGTTGGGATATCGCCAATGGTTCGACGTGCGATTGTGGCGCCTGGCACGCTGCCGTATGAGCAATCCGGCAATGAAGCGGCTCGCCCGAAACCTCTCGGCGCTGGTAAGGGCGTGGAAAGGCCAGACCCGCAAGTGCCTGGTGCTCGATCTGGACAACACGCTGTGGGGAGGCGTTGTCGGCGAGGATGGTCCACAAGGCATCGTCCTTGCGGAAGAGGGCGCCGGGCTGGCATTCACGGAGTTTCAGGAGGAACTGGCCCACCTGTCGCGCAAGGGCGTGCTTCTGGCAATCTGCAGCAAGAACAACGAGGCGGACGCTCTCGAAGCCATCGGGAGCCACCCTTCCATGCGGCTGCGGGAGGATAGCTTCGCCGCCCGCCGCATCAACTGGCAGGATAAGGCGCAGAACCTCAAAGAGCTGGCTGTGGAGCTGAATATCGGCCTCGATAGCTTCGTCTTTGTGGATGACAATCCCGCCGAAAGAAGTCTGGTTCGCATGTCCCTCCCGGAGGTCCACGTGCCGGAGTGGCCGGAGGATCCGGGCCAATATAAAGCCGCCCTGCTGGACTTGGCGGGCGAGTACTTTTGCCGCGTCGCGGTTACCGCCGAGGATCGCGAGCGCACGGCGATGTACCACGCCGACCGCCGGCGCGTGAGTCTGGCTGCATCGGCCGGCAGTCTGACGGATTACTACCAGTCTCTTCAGATGCGGGCGCAAATCGGACTGGCGGACAGCTTCTCCATTCCGCGCATCGCCCAACTGACGCAGAAGACCAACCAGTTCAACCTGACTACTCGCCGGCACACGGAAGCCGATATTCGCGCCTTGGCCGGCGAGCCCGGCGCCATCGTTCTGTGGCTCCAGTTGCGGGATAGATTTTCAGATCAAGGGATTGTCGGCGTCATGATTTTAGAGGAGCGCCAAGAGAGCGTGTGGTGGGTCGAGACGCTGCTGCTAAGCTGCCGGGTGATTGGCCGCGGCGTGGAGAATGCGTTCGTGGGATTCGCCCATCAGCTCCTGCTCGGCCGCGGCGGCGCGGAGATGGTCGGCGAGTACCTGCCGACCAAGAAGAACAGCCTCGTCGCAAACCTGTACCGGGATCTTCTATTCGAACCGATCGGCGAGGAACCGGGAGCCACGCGCTGGCGGCTGCCGCTCAAGACGAAAGCAGCCACAATTCCCGAGTGGATTACAATCGAGCCCATCAAGGAGCCAGTTCATGTTGGATAGCCGCCTTGTAGAAACTGTCGCGTCGGTATTCGGATTGAGCGATAACGAAGTCAATCCCGAATCGAGCCAGGAAAACATAGCCGACTGGGATTCAGTGGGCCACCTGAAACTGGTTCTCGCCCTGGAGGAGGCATACGGGGTGCAATTTTCCACCGCTCAGATACCGGGGTTGACCTCTGTCGCCGCTATCCAGCTGGCACTCGACAAGCGGAAGCCTTCGTCTTAAGGCTCGCCTGGTTCGGATTAATTGTAGGGCGGACCCCCTGGTCCGCGGGCCGACCCCCCGGTCGGCCTCTCGGGGATCGGATGGGGCTGATATGGCTGAGCGAAGGGGCGGGTCCAGGGGGACCCGNNCCGCGCGGACCAGGGGGTCCGCACTACGGCCTCTTGCGCAAATTCCTAGTTCGGGCAAGTAATCGCGACATGGGATTGATAATCTGCCCCGCAGAACCTGCGCCGGCTACGCCTTCCCGAATCCGGTTAAGCACCCCCGCATAATCCGCATAACCCGGCCGCCCGTGAGCCCAGCCAGGCCGCGCTATACTATCGGAACAATCGGCCATGGATGGAATTCAACCGGACCTGCTCGAAAAGCGCGGCCGCTTTACCTTTGAAGACCTTGTCGCCGGCGTCGAGTTTGAGCAGCAATACGTCATCACCCAGGACGTGTACCAGAAGTTTCTCGATTTGTTTGGCGATGCCAGCCCGTTGCACATCAGCGACGAGGTCGCGGTATCGTGCGGGTTTGCCGCCAAGCTCATGCACGGCGCAATCCTCAACGGATTTATATCCAATTTCGTGGGCATGCACTTTCCCGGGAAACGTACCCTGGAATGGGGCGTGGAGATCACCTTCGTTAAGCCCACATACGTCGGCGATGTTCTCAAGTTGCACGCCACCGTCAAACAGCGGATGGAATTCAACCAGGCGGTAACCCTGCAGTTCCGGTTTCTTCGGGAAGATGTGATCGTCGCGAAGGGTCTCATTTCGGTGATGATCTGCAACATTTAACCGGCTTCGCGGCCGTGGCTTGAAGCTGGCGAATTTCAGCCGGAGCGCCGCGAAGAAGGTCGATATCGACAAAGCAAACGCGGCGGACGTTGCGGCGGGGTTGAAAGGCTTGCAGGATGTCACAATAGTGCCTGGCAATGATACGAAGATCGAACCGGCGATGGACCGCGTCGAATTTTAGCTGGCTCGTCTTGGTGGTTCTGTTGGCGTCGGCCGGTTGCGCCAGCCATGCGCTGGAGAAGGTCCGCAACAGCTACGTCAATCCCGCTACGTGCGAGACATGTCACTTCGAGATCGCGAAAACGTATCGGCAAACCGGCATGGGGCGCTCTTTCTACCGCCCTGGTGCCCAAACTTCCATTGAGGACTTCACCTCTCACAACACTCTATATAACAAGGCCTCCGACCGTTACTACCAGCTTGAAGTCCGCGATGGAAAATACTATGAGAGCCGCTACCAGACCGGTTACGGCAACCGGGAAACCAATCGCGTCGAGAAGCAGATCGATTTCGTCGTCGGCTCCGGCAATCACGCCCGCACATATCTGCATCGCAACGCAGAAGGCCAACTGGTCGAGCTGCCGGTCAGTTGGTATAGCGAAAATGGCGGCTATTGGGCAATGAGTCCCGGCTATGACAACGCGCGGCAGGAAGACTTCCGCCGGCCGGCGCCCGACGATTGCTTGTTCTGTCATAACGGCTACCCCCGGAGCGCCGTTGTCGCTGAAGGCATCGATTGCCAGCGGTGCCACGGACCAGGCGGCGCCCATGTCGAGGCCGCCGGCTCGGGCAAAGCGAAAACCGAGGCCATTCGCGCCTCCATCGTGAACCCGGCGCGGCTCGACCGCGACCGGCAACTCGACGACTGCATGCAGTGCCACCTCGAAACCACCAGTCTTCGCTTGCCCAATGCGATTCGACGTTACGACCGCACGCCGTTCTCTTACCGGCCCGGTGAATCTCTGACCGATTACGAGCTATTCTTCGATCACGCGCCAGGCGCCGGCTTTGACCAGATGTTCAACGACAGGTTTGAGGTTGCCCATCAGGCTTACCGGCTCCGCAAGTCCGCCTGTTTTGCAGAAAGCCGGATGACGTGTACCACCTGCCACGATCCTCATCGGGCGTTGCGCGGCCCGCAAGCCATTGAACACTACGTCGGCGTTTGCCGCAGCTGCCACGCCGCGGTCCATGCCGCGGGAATGCCGGCGGGAATGCCGGCGGGTGGGTCGAATTGCCTCGATTGCCACATGTGGAAGCGGCGCGCGGATGACGCCGTGCATCTGGTCATGACAGACCATTTCATTCAGCGCCGCAAACCCGCGCGCGACCTTCTCGCGCCATTGCAGGAGAAGCCGGTCTCCTACCAAGGCGAAGTGGTCCCCTATTATTATCCCGCGCCTGCGCAAAATGATCTCTATCTCGCCGTCGCGCAGGTGCAGCACGAATCTAACCTTCGGGCGGGTATCCCGCGTCTCGAGCAGGCCATTGCGAAAAGCAAACCGGACGACCCGGAGTTCTATCTCGAGCTGGGGAAGGCGTGGTCAAAATCCGGAGATCAAACCGAGGCCATTCGCTGGTTCGAAGAAGCCTTGCGGCGCCGCGACGGCTTCCATCCCGCCTTACGGGAATTGGCGGCCGCTCTGGCGCTCTCCGGCAATCTCGCGCGCGCTGTCGAAGTGGGAGAGCGGGCGGGCGCGCAGCAGCCTCCCGACACGGTGGCGCTCACCAATCTGGGCAATGCGTATCTGCGCCAAGGCAATGCCGGCCGGGCCAAACAGATTCTCGAACAGGCTCTCGCGAGCAATCCCGATTTGCCCGATGCCAACAACCTTCTCGGATTGGTCTGGCTCTCCGGACAGAATCAGGCAGCCGCCGAAGTCTCGTTCCGGAATGCGATCGCGATACAACCCGATATGGCGGAGCCGCACAATAATCTGGGCAACCTGCTCGCCGGGCGTGGCGACTACGCCGAAGCGGAGTATCATTTTCAGAAGGCGATCGCGAATAATCCGTCGTATGTGGATGCGCGCCACAGCTACGGCTTATTGCTGGCGCTGAGGCGGTCTTTCGATCAAGCTCTTGCGGAACTGCAGGAAGCGGTGCGGCTCGACCCGAATTCCGCTCAGCTCCACATCGATCTCGCGGATGTGCTGGCCGAAAAACAGCGCGCATCCGCGGCCGAGGACGAATACAGACGCGCCATCCAACTCAATCCTGGGCTAGCCGAAGCATATTATGGGCTGGGCAACGTCCTCGCGGCCGAACGCAAAACCGCGGATGCGGCGCGGGCGTTCCAAATGGCGATCGAACGCAATCCGGAATATTATGAAGCGCACCTCGCGCTCGGAACGATAATGGCGAGAGCGGGCAATTTGACCGAAGCGCGCCGACATTTTCAAAAAGCAGCCGAAAGCCGCGATCCGGCGGTACGGCAGAACGCCTTAAATGCGCTGCGCTGATGCGCGCCGCGATTCGTCGCCGAGATCGCCCTTGTGGGCAGGCGCTTCCGCCTGCCAAGTCCGAATGAGCCCCAAAATCTCGGGATCAGTTGCGCGCCCCTGTATGTCTACGCATTACCATGAACGCGAATGCACATCGACAAAATCTCCGTTTACATCGTGCGGGCGCCATTGGGCCGCGCATACTGGATGTCGCTCGAACCTTATTCCGAGGCATCCGAAATCGTTGTTGAATTGCGCACCAGCGACGGGCTGACCGGTATCGGCGAGATCCACGGCCGCCCCATGGAAAAGATTGTCGAGATCGTCCGGGACGGCTTCGCCCCGTTGCTGATCGGCCGCGATCCTCTCGAAACCGAGGCCATCTACACCCGCCTTTTTCAATCCACCTGCTCCCGTCAGGGAGCGCGCTTAAATCCCGCTGGCGGACAGCCGCACTTTGGCGGAGGCGTCAGGCCTCAGATGATGGCGGCCATTGCCGGCATCGACATAGCTCTCTGGGACTTGAAGGGCAAGCTTCTAGGCCAACCGGTCTGGCGCCTGCTCGGCGGCGGTAACCCGACGATCGCCGCCTATGCCAGCGGCGGCTACTACGGGCCCGAAGGAGAGGCTGCCATCAGTGACCTCGTGGAGGAAATGGGCTCTTATGCCGCGCTCGGCTATCCCACGATCAAGATGAAAGTGGGAGGCCTCCCGATCGCCGCCGATGTGGAGCGTGTGCGCGCCGTGCGCGATTGCGTCGGCCCGGACGTGTCCATTCTCCTCGACGCGAACCAGGCCTACGACGTACCCACGGCGATCGCCGCCGCGCGCGCCTTCCGTCCCTATGGCATCGGGTGGTTCGAGGAGCCCGTTCATTGGTACGATTCGGTCTTCGGACTCGCCCAGGTGTCCCACGCTATCGACATTCCCACGGCCAGCGGTGAAAGCGAGCTGCACCGTTGGGGTTGCCGCGATCTGATCGAACACGCGGGCATCCGCATCATGCAGTTCGACTGTACTCGCGCCGGCGGCGTCACCGAGTGGCTTAAGGTGGCCGCCTATGCCGCCGCGCACGGAGTGGTGATGGCGCCGCATCACGACGCTCAGATTCACGGGCACCTGGTAGCCGCGGTTCCCAACGGCTACATCCTTGAGGTCTTCCCCAATCCGCTAAGGGACCCGCTCTGGGAAGAGCTTTTCACCGGACGGCCGAAAGTTACGAACGGAGTTCTGCGCCTGTCGGATTCTCCCGGATTCGGATTCGGGCTCAACGCCGAAGGAATGCGGAAGTATGCAACGCAGATCTGCTGATATGTGCCGGCGCACACGCGGCCTTCTTTTTGGCTTGACCGCCCATACCACTTGTGATATTCTTTTTTCGTCTGTGTGCGCAAGCTATGTTTCGTATTGCGCAACAGCCCGCCGCGATTGAAGGGGTCAGCGCCTTGAAGAGAAGCCGTTTCCGGGGGCATCCGTATCCTACCGATGCCTACGTAGCACCCGGCGGAGTAATCCCGCCGGCCATCTCCAAAAGCTATATGGAGTTCGCGCTTCCCGCCACGGAAAAGCATTACGGCGCAAAAGCAGGATTGCATTGCGGCCGGACTTGACCAAAATGTTGCCACTCCAAACCATCGCTAAGGCCGCGCAGTGGCAAAACGAAATGTCCATGAAGACTGGGGCCCAGTCGGCTCCGCAAATGAGGAGTATCCAATAATGCGCCGTTTCACTCTTTTATCTCTCCTGGCCCTGTTGCTCGCAACCGCAGCCAGCGTTTTCGGCCAACAAGACACTGGTACCTTGCTCGGTACCGTGGTAGATCCGGCGGGGGCGGTGGTTCCGGCTGCAACGGTCACTGTACATAACGCCGCAACTGGCGCGACCATGGCTGGCACAACCGATAAGAGCGGTGTTTTTCAGTTTCCAACCATACTGGTGGGCACTTATTCGGTCCAGATCGCCGCTCAGGGCTTCAAAACCTATGATATGAGCGGCGTTTTGCTGCAGAGCGCTGAAATCCGCAATTTAGGATCCCTGCGAATGGAAGTCGGCGGCGTTACCGAACAGGTGAGGGTCACCGCTGCGACTACTCCGGTGCAGACGTCGTCCACCGAGATCAACCTGTCCATCGAGCAGTCCAAACTGGCGGAAATCACAAACAAGGGGGGCGACGCTTTCCAGTACTTCGATCTCCTGCCCGGAGTCGTCGATACCTCATTGACCGTCCGCGACAATCCAACGTACAACGAGTTGCAGGGCATCGTCATCAACGGAAACTCGGGGATCACCAACGTGTCGCATACTCTCGACGGCGTTCATGCGGTAGACGCCGCGATGACGACAATGTTTGTAAACCCGAACGTCGATGCCATTTCCGAAATCACGGTGCTGACGACCGGCTATCAAGCGGAGTTCGGCAGGAATACGGGCGGATCCATCAACTTCGTTACCAAGAGCGGAACGTCGGACTTCCACGGCACGGGCCACTGGTACCATCGGAACGAAGACCTCAACGCGAACACCTTCTTCAACAACCGGTCCGGGATCGTCCGCCCGATTTACAGGTATATGCTCGCGGGTTATACCATTGGAGGCCCCGTTTATATTCCGAAACACTTCAACACGAAAAAAAATCGCCTCTTCTTCTTCGCCTCGCAGGAGTTTACCCAGATCAAGGTTCCGACGACGACAAGCACGGTGAATGAGCCCACGGCTCTCGAGCGGGCCGGTAACTTTTCCGATTTGAAAACGAGCGCCGGAGCGCTAATCCCGGTCCTCGATCCGCTGACAGAAACGGCTTTCCCGGGCAACATTATTCCCACGTCGCGAATCAACACTACCGGCCAGGCGATGCTGAATCTCTTTCCGATGCCGAACGGATACACTAATCCGGCTCCGGGCCAGCAGTATACCGCCAATTCCCTGTTTTACGGGACGCCTTCTCACACCCACTCCGACACCATCGTGAAAATCGATGCGAATATAACCAGCAAGCTGAGCGTTTTCTATCGATATGGCATAGATCACGAGGCTCTTGGGAGCGTCTTTAATATTACGCCCGGCATCGGACAGCAGGTCAATCTGATTCCCGGTCAAAGTCATGCGGCGCATGCGACCTATATATTTACTCCGACTCTGATTGCCGAAACGCTCGTCGGGATCGGCTGGAATAATTATGAGTTCTATCATGTCGAAGGCGACTCGCCGTATTTTCGGACTTCCACTCTAAATCCCCCAACGCTGTTTCCGCTGCCGGCGCCAGCCACAGTCCCTGGTGGAACGCTCGGCGTCATTCAGGAGTACCCGCCGTATTTGCCCGAGATGACAACTGGCGGCGGCAATACCGTCGGAGAAACGAATTATACGCCGTGGAATACCGGCTTCTTCGACCCGTATGCGAACTTTTCCCATAGCCGCAGCGTTAACGAGGACGTGACCAAAGTCCAGGGCAAGCATCGCTTCAAGTTCGGTATCTACGTCGACCGCGTATTCAAGGACGAGCCTGCGCCCGGCACGGGCTATCCGGGCGTCTATAACTTTGGCAGCACCACTTCCAATCCGATAGATACCGGCAGCGGATACTCAAACATGCTCCTGGGCGTTTTCCAGACATATTCGCAAGCTACCAATCGCATTCAGCCGGCGCTGCATTACTGGCAGATCGAATGGTACGCCCAGGATAGCTGGCGCGTAACCAGCAAGTTAACGCTGGAATACGGATTGCGGTTCGTTCACGAGGGCGCGCCGAACGACACTTCCGGCACCAGTTCGGATTTTTACCCTTCGCTATGGACGGCCGCGAATTCGCCCGCACTTTACCGGAACGGTTGCAAGGTTGCGCTTTCCTCAACCGGAACCTGCGCCACGGCAAACCAGGTGGCGGTGAATCCGCTGACCGGCGCACAGACGTTTAACGCCCTTGTCAACACCGCCGTTCCCGGAGTGGGCAGCATTATCGACGGCATGCATGTCGGCGGACTGACGGGAAACGACCATTACTTCAGTTATGCTCCCGTGAACCTGGCCCCCCGTCTGGGCATTGCGTGGGATCCGACCGGGAAGGGCAAGTGGGCCGTGCGCGCCGGGGCTGGACTCTTCTATAACCGTGCGAGTCTGGGCATCTCAGGTTCCGGAACCGCTCCGACCGTCTATACGCCCATAGTTTACTATTCGTATATGACCGATCTCCCGAGTCTTACCTCGTCGGAGGTGTTTTCGCCGGTTAGCGGGACAATTTACAACCCCCGTCAGCAGGTCGAGGTGGCTCACAATTTAAATTTCTCGGTCCAGCACGATATCGGTTTCAGTACGGCTTTGACCTTGAGCTACGTAGGAAGTTTCGATCGTCACGCGGCTGAGACGATCAGCGTCAACAACATCCCGTACCAGGCATATGCGAATCCCGCCAATGTTTTTAACAACACCGAGATCAATGCGAACTTCCTGCGTACCACCTATCCCGGCATGGGAACGGAGAGCTATTCAACCTCCGGTCTGTCGTCCTTGAATTACAATTCGGCGCAGCTCTTGCTCCAGCACAGGGTGAGTCGCGGATTGTTCTTCTCGGTTGCTTATACGTTCTCCAAGGCGTTGGGAAGCACGTCGCCGGACGCATATCATACCGGCCTGCCCATCGTCAACGAGTTTGGACAAACGGTTACGCTTCCGAACGACCGGCAAGATTTTTACGGCCCGACGACGTCCGACCACACGCACGTTCTCGCGGTCAACTATGCCTACTCTTTTCCGAAGTTAGAAGCGGGCCCCAAGGCATTGAAGGCGGTCGTGAACGGCTGGACGCTTACCGGCACCCCGTACGTGCAATCGGGCGCTCCGGTATCGCCGAGCTGTTCTTCAACGGCGGCGTTCCCGACTAACGATCCGACTGAAACCGGACAAACAGCCCGGTGTCAGGAAGTTGCCGATCCGAGGGCCTTCAACCAAAGCTTCTATAGCAATTTCAACACCGCGGCATTTGCTCTGGCGCCGCTTGGCTCGTTTGGAAATACGGGCCTTGGCATTTACCGTGAGCCGACCATTTGGAACTGGGACATGTCGCTCTCCAGATCGGTCCGCATACGTGAAAGAGTTACCCTCACCGCTCGCTGGGAAGCTTTCAATGTATTCAATCATCCGGAGTTCAATGCCTTCGGCGCCACCTACAGTTTTAACGCAGCGAACGTGAATACGAGTACGACCACGGGTCAGATGACAAGCACGCTGAGCACCCGCCAGCAGGAGCTTCAGGTTAGGTTGGTGTTCTAGTGTCGTGCGTCATAAATAACCGGCAAGAGCTGCTTGGCGTTGTTGGAATTGCTAGCGCCGCGCAAGCCTTGAAAGTGTTTGGGCGCAGATAATTTATGAGAAGTTTGACATTGGTATTGCTTGGCTGCGCCTGTCTTCCCACCATGCAGGGGCAGAAGGATTGGCCGGTTTACGGCCACGATCCCGGCGGGATGCGCTATTCCCCCTTGAAGCAGATCAACACAACCAACGTGATGAAGCTTCAGACTGCGTGGACGATCGACACCCAGGCCCCGGTCACACAAGCGCCAGTAACGCCAGCCCCCGTCACGCCGCCGGCGGTCACACAGGCGCTGGGCACGCCGGCGCCGCCCGGTCCCGGACGTGAAGGCGCCCAGGCCAGCCAGGGCGGAGCGGCCAGAGGTGGCCGGGGCGGCCGGGGCGGCCCGCGGCTGAGAGGATCGGAAAGCACGCCCCTCGTAATTGGCGGCGTTTTGTACATGGGCACGGGATATAACCGCGTGCTTGCGCTGGAACCGGAAACCGGAAAGAAGATCTGGGAATACGAAGGCCAGCACAACCTGGCCCTGCGCGGTATTGCGTATTGGCCAGGCAATAAGCAGTTGCCGCCGCAGATCGTAGCCGGAACCGCGGACGGTTGGCTCTTCTCGCTGAATGCTCACACGGGCAAGCTTGTGCCCGGATTCGGCGATGAAGGCATGGTGAACCTTCGCCAAGGCATTCCCGAGAAGTTTCACAACAACGCCTATGGCCTGTCCTCGCCACCGACCGTGTATAAGGATATTGCGATCACCGGAGCCCACGTTCAGGAAAGTCCAAGCTTGGGCCCTCCCGGCGACATCCGGGGATGGGACATGAAGACCGGTAAGCTGGCTTGGACGTTTCATACGATTCCCCGGCCCGGCGAGCCCAACCATGAGGTCTGGCAGGAAGATCAGTGGGCCGACCGCTCCGGCGCGAATCCGTGGGGCATCATGACTATCGACGCGGAGCGTGGGATCTTGTTTGCGGGGATCGGTACGCCCACCCGCGATTTCGATGGGAGCGACCGGAAAGGATCCAACCTCTACGGATCGTCGATCGTTGCGCTCGACGCCGCCACCGGCAAGCTCAAGTGGTATTTCCAGACCACTCACCACGATAATTGGGATTATGACCCCTCCGCGCCGCCGGCGCTCATCGAGGTTGTCCAGCACGGAAAGCGAATCCCCGCGCTCGCGCAAACCACCAAGGAGGGCCTGCTGTTCATCCTGGACCGTCTCACGGGCAAGCCGGTTTTCGGCGTGGAGGAACGGCCGGTCCCCGTGGACAACGCCGTTCCGGGCGACGACCCCTGGCCTACGCAGCCATTTCCAGTTAAGCCGCCGCCCCTCACGCGCGATTCCTTCCAGTTAGACGAAGTCGCGAAGGTGACGCCCGAGCAGGAAAAATTCTGCGAAGCTCTGCTGGCTACGGAAGGCGGCGCGCTGGCTGGAGGCCCATACGCGCTATATGGTCCCAAGCTGCGGGTGATTTTTCCCAGTTGGATCGGAGGCGGAAACTGGGGTGGCGTGTCCTTCGATCCTCACTTGGGATACATCTTCGTCAATACCCAGGATTTGGGAAACTTCAACAAGATGATCAAGGGCGGCAGAGACGGGCAAACATACGTTCGCGTCGGTCCCGACGACCGCAGTCTGGGCGCCGATTCCAGCCTGTTCGTGAATCCCCATACGCACTGGCCATGCCAGGCGCCGCCATGGGGCGAACTCACCGCCGTCAATGCGAATACCGGCGAGATCGCCTGGAAGGTGCCTTTCGGCTCCTTCAAGGAACTGGATGCCATGGGAGTTCCGAAAACCGGGATGCGCAATGTGGGCGGATCGATTGTGACCGCCGGCGGCCTGGTGTTCATCGGCGCTACCGAGGACCAGAAGTTTCATGCTTTCGACTCGCGAACCGGAAAACAGCTTTGGGAGACCGAATTGGTTGACGTCGCCCACTCCGTGCCGATCACCTTCGAGGGCAAGAACGGAAAGCAATACGTGGCGGTGATGGCGGGTGGCGGCAACTCCGGGGCGAGAGGTCCCGGCCGGTTATACGTGTATGCCTTGCCTTAGTTCCGTAACCGGGTTACGGTCGTGGCTCTAATCGGAGCCGGGCCCAGAGGGCGCCCCGTAGCAAGCGGTTTTGCGGTAGCACCGAATCTCACGGTCGCGGTACTAGCTTCTTGCGGCTCGGAGACTGGCGCTGATCCGGGGCTCGCTGGCGGGCCGGCATCGCGTGATGCCGCGGTTGCCGGTCCGGCGCGACCCGGACTCTGGCGCAACATCTGCATCGCCGGCCGGCATCGCGTGATGCCGCGGTTGCCGGTCCGGTGCGACGCCAGGCTTTAGGCTGGAAAGAGAAGGTACATGTCTAACAAATGCCTTTACGCGATCATGCCGATTGCCGGTTTGTTGCTTTTGATGCCGGTCTTCGGAGTCGGTCCGACATTCGTTCCGGACGCAACGTTCAAAGGTTCCAGCCTTACCGGTTGGCACGTTCTGGGCCAGGCCGACTGGCATGCGCAAAACGGCGAAATCGTCGGGACGGCGAAACCGGGCGGCGCCGGTGGCTGGCTTGTGTTGGACCGTTCTTATCAGGACGTCGGATTTTACGCTTCCTTCCGCTGCGCCAGCGGCTGCCAGACGGGCGTGTTGTTCCGTATCGAAAAGACCGAGCAAGGGATGAAGGGGATTTATCTCTCGCTGAACGACGGAGATGTGGCGTCTTACCGGCTGACGCTGGACGCGCAGGGCCGGGAACTTCAACGCGAGAAGCTGAGGTACGCAGGCGCGCAGGTACGGATCGCCCCGCCACTCGATCCGAATGCGCCTGCTCGTGGCGGCGGCAGGGCAGGCCGCGGCCCCGGCGGGGGCAGAGCCGGAGCGCCCGCCGGATTGACTCTTCCGATCGTTCCCCCCGTGCCTGGTCTTCATCCGGACGATTGGAACCGGGTCGAGGCATTCCTTGATGCCAACATCATCCGGGCGTTCCTGAACGACAGCGCGGAAACTGCGGGCGGCGTGGCGGACGATGACGCGGGACGCTATGGGCCGTTCGCGCTGTACGCCGGTGGTACGGGTGAAGTGCGGTTCAAGGACGTTTCATATAAGGATGTCGCCATGAAGACCGCTCCTCCGGAACAGGTTTCGAGCCGCTTCCGGATGCAGCGCCTCAACGAGTTTTTCTATGCCTGGTCCGCCGCGGCGGCAGATTTCAACCGCGACGGCATACTGGACCTGGTAGCCGGGCCCTACATCTATTTCGGGCCCGATTATACGACCTCGCGGGAAATCTACCCTGCGCACACCTGGAATCCCTCGACGCAGTACCCGAACGATTGTTGGGTTCAGTTCGCCTACGACTTCACTGGCGACGGCTGGCCCGACGTCCTGACCACCAGCCACTCCGGCGCCACGGGAGCTATCCTCTATGTCAACCCAAAGGGTGAATCGCGCCGCTGGGATAAATACCAGGTGATCCCCAGTATCCAGTCCGAGATTACGGTGCTCAAGGACATCGACGGAGACGGGAAACCGGAATTGGTCTATGCCGCCGGGGGGGCCCTGCATTATGCGAAGCCCGACCCCGCCAAACCGACCGCGCCGTGGATCGTTCACACAATCTCCGAGATGGGCGTCGCCACCGCGCACGGCCTCGGGGTCGGCGACATCAACGGCGACGGGCGCCCGGACATCGTCAGTGCGAATGGCTGGTGGGAGCAGCCGCCGGCGGGCAGCCAACAGGAGCTTTGGGCGTACCATCCGGTAGCTTTCGGCCGGTGGACCCGCGCCCAGCCCGGCGGCAGCGTGATGGCGGTCTACGACGTCAACGGCGACGGTCTGAACGATGTAGTGACCAGCCTTCAGGCGCACGGTTTCGGCTTGGCGTGGTACGAGCAGAAGCGCGACGCAGCCGGCAATATCTCCTTCGTCCAGCACATGATCATGGACGATTTTTCGACTAAGAACGCGGGCGGCGTCACCTTCTCGGAACCGCACGGGGCAACCTTCGCGGATGTCGATGGAGACGGCGTGCCGGACTTCATAGTGGGTAAACGCTACTGGTCGCACCTCGATGACATTTACGATTCGGACGCTTACGGGCCGCCTGTTTTGTATTGGTACCGGACGGTTAGGAATCCGAAGGCGCCGGGGGGAGCCGAATTTGTTCCGGAGCTGATCCATAACCGCTCGGGCGCCGGTTCCGATGTGTTGGCTATAGACCTGAATGGGGACGGCGCGGTGGATATCGTCACCTCGACCGACCGGGGCACGATCGTCTTTTGGGGCAAGCCGCGCGCCGGGTCTGCGAAAGCGGCCGCTGCGCCTGCCCGCAAATCGCGCTGAAGATGAACTCGTAGGGCCGGCAAAAGGGTGGTATCCACGTTCTGAAGGAAAGAGGGGGAAGAAGACCATGCGTTCCAGCAAAGCTGCTGTTGCTCTAATCGGTCTTGCGCTGCTCGGTGTCTATGCATTCTCGATACCGGCGTATGCGCAAGCCAGGAAAGTCGTCTTTGTCGCGGCGCCCAAGGACCACGGCGTACCGGGCCGCCACGAGTACGAGAAGGACCTCAGAGTGCTCGCCTACTGCTTGGAGCACTCCTCTAATCTCACGGGTATTACAACCAAGGTCTATGTCGGGAAAGCGCCCGGCATCGACGAACTGAAAGACGCGGCGGTCATTGTTGTGCATGGCGATGGCGACAGGTCGGCCAACGAGCATAATCCGCTGTTCCCCGCCAATGCCACCACCGATCATGGCAAGTATTCTCCCGAGACGACGGCGTATCTGAAGGATTTCGACGAGTTGATGAAGAAGGGCGTCGGCCTGGTGGTGTTTCACTACACGACCGAGATCGAGAATGAGACCGCCCGCCAGTACTACATGGATTGGGTGGGCGGCTATTACGCCTCGGAACCGGGCGTGAGGAACAACCCCGTGGATCAGTGGACGATGACGCTGCAGAACGAAGGGCACCCGGTTCTGCGGGGAGTCCACCCCTGGAACTACAAAGAGGAGATCTTCACCAAGTTCCAGCTCAGTCAAAGTCCGCAGTTGACGCCCTTAATCGTCGCCACGCCCGACGTGGCCAAATTCGGGCCGCGGGTTGCGTCCTGGGCGTATCAGCGCAAGGAGGGCGGACGCGGTTTCGTATTTGGCGGGATGGATATGCACAGCAACCTGCTGCTTGAGGACCCGCGCCGCGTGCTGCTCAACGGGATCGTTTGGGCGGCGCGGATGGAAGTACCGGCGGGAGGCGTAGCATCCACCGTTTCGGAAGATGTCATGAAATGAATCCCGCTGGTTAGCATCCTCGAGTCACGCCAGCCGTTGCGCGGCGGACCAGCGTGCGAATGCGAGATCGTTCGCTCTCTCTCGAAAAGCCTCCCGGATGAGCGCCGCCCAGCGATGTTCCGCCAGAGTCCGCGATTAGCCGCCACAAATGCCGCAAGATCGTCCGAACTTACGCATTGTACGCCAATCGAAAGAGAAAACGCTCGCGATCCCCTAACTAACTAACTATGTCTCGGGACTTACCAACGATGCGCGTACAAGGACGACGGCGGAAACCGGGAAGCAAATGCCGGCCGGAGTGACGCCCTCGACGGAAAGAAAATCCTTACCGCGGCAAGCGGCAAGAATTACCTGCTTAGTCGAAATGAAGCTGAACCTCATGGAGGGCAAGCGTCCCTTATCTTCGCGAGCTGAAGGTCCGATCAAGCTTCCTTCTTTAGCATCCGGCGGAGAGCCAGGTTCACAAGAATCAATGCGACGGAGAACGCCGGCAGCAGCAACAGGCCGCTCTGCAGACTGGAAGCGTTCGCCACCTCGCCGATAATCGGGGAACTCACGGCCAACCCGATCCAGCCGCACGTAATCACAATCCCCATGGCTGTGGCGGTCATCCGTGGAAATGCGTCGCCCACGATCGCGAGCGTGGTCGGGAACATGGGAGCCATGGCGAGGCCGGCGCAGAACACCGAGATCCAGGCGCCTGTCGGCGTGCTGGTCCGGAGCATGAGTAAGGTAGTGACCGCCATTCCAACGGAGGCGGCCAAGGTCACGGTTTGCGAGGAAACGCGGATCAGAATTCGCGATGCGATTACCCGGCCAATCAGCAATCCGAGCGCGAAGCCGAGTGACAGGACATTCAGCGCCGAGCTCTTATCGAGACCACGCACCTGCATCAGATATGGGGCCAGCCAGTTCCAAACTCCGACTTCGCATGCAACGTAGAAGAACAGCATGAGCGCCAAGAGATATAACATTGGACGGCGGACGATAAGTCCAATTTCCGATCCTTTGAAGCCGCGCTCGCCCGTTGGCTCGGGCATAGGCGTGACTATATTGACTAACAGGGCGACGACGCCCAGGCCAGCGGCCAGGTAACACATGTCCACTGCGTTACGGTCCAGGACATTGGCCGTGATCAACGGGGTGAGAAGGCCGCCCAGCCCGAAGAACAGATTCAACTGGTTGAGCATCGAGGCCCGCCGGGATGGGTTCACGCCGGAAGCCAGGGCATTCGCGGCAGTCACCAGTACGCCTCCGCCGAATCCCAGAACTGCCAGGCTCACGACGACCGCCGTGTAGTCGTGCCCGGCACTGGGTAGGAAGCCCAACGACGCGCAGATCAGCGCCAGTCCCGCGGTCATGGAAGTCTTCTTGCCCTTGAGGTCTATCAGAGGGCCGACTGAGACCGAGGCAATCACCAGTCCAATGGCCTGAGCGAACGCGATCGTGCCATTCTGCGCATCGTTGAACCCCAGCGTGGGGTTGAGGGTGCCCCACGTGGCGGCGACGACCCCATAAACGAGAATTCCGAGAATTGCAGCGAATATCAACATTCGAGGATTGATCCTATCAAGTTTGGCGCATGATATCATGAGGCGCCGTGCGAATTGGCGCGGTTGGATTAGGTTTCATGGGCAGTGCGCATCTCAAGGCATTGAGATCGATTCCCGGCGCGGAGTTAACCGCTGTCTGTAGCCGCGATCGACGCAAACTCAGCGGCGATCTCAGCGCGATTCAAGGCAATCTCGGACCTGCCGGTGAGAGTTTCGACTTCGGCAATATCGCGAAATATACCGAAATCGTTCTGAGCGATACGCGGGTCGACGCCGTGGATATCTGCCTTCCGACGAGCTTGCATGCGCCGGTTGCGATCGCCGCGCTGCGCATGGGCAAGCATGTGCTTGTCGAGAAGCCCATGGCGCTCGACGTTGAATCTTGCGAAGGCATGCTCGCCGCGGCCCTGAGCGCCGATCGCGTTCTGATGGTGGCGCAGGTGTTGCGATTCTTCCCCGTGTACACGGTTCTACATGAATCCGTGCGGTCAGGCGGCTTGGGTGCGCCGCGCTTTGCGGCATTCCGGCGACGTTGCGCCGCGCCCGCGTGGAGTGAGTGGCTGGCCGACCCCGAACAGAGCGGCGGCGGCGCGTTCGATCTGCTGATCCACGACGTGGATATGTGCCTGCGGCTTTTCGGCAAGCCCGAACGGGTTTCGGCAAACGGCCACGAAGCGCTTGGTTCGGGAATCGACGTGTTGGCGGCGGAGTTGCATTATCCCGGGGGATGGAGCGCGTTCATCACCGGCGGCTGGCATCATCCCAGCTCCTTTTGGATTCGCCGCACGACCACTAAGATGTGGGGTTGGTCGATGAGAAATCCGGGCTCGCCATCCTCCTAACCTATAGGTAAGATGTGACTTCCGCGAAATTGGCTTGGTTCTGCGCTTTCTCCGTGCCAGCCAAAATCCCCCCGGTTGGCAGCCGCCCTCTCGGCGTTTCGGCCTTCCAAGTCTCCGTGTTTCACTACGTCCCCGCGCTACACTTGAGTCGGGTCGCCAAACCGCATCCGCATGACGAGTTTATATTCTCCGCGGCCGAGCGAAAATCCCGAAAGCGCATAAGTAGCCCCCTCACGGTCGCGGCTCGGTAGCGCTCGACGGATTCACTTCAGGAGTGTCGAACTCCGATAGACCCCAGTTTTCGCGATTGAAGATCATGGTGGTCTTCAGCCGCTCCATATCGGCCGCCCAGTCGAAGACTTTTTGGGAATCGATCCAGGGGATTCCCTTTGCGGCGAGCCGCTGGTACAAAAGCGCTTCGCCTTCCGGAGACCAGCCGGAACCGCTGGCGTGCTCGATGTGGTAGATGCGCATGGGATCGCGCAGCAGGTATTCCTTGGCGCCGCCGTAGTGCGCCATGTAGCAGAAGACGGAATCGATATTCATCGAGAAAAGGTCGAATTCCGGATAGCCGCGCAGCTCCATCCAGTGGCTGCGATGCGCCAGGGTGAAATCGCCGCAGGCGTTGGTGTGGAGATTGGCGGGAGGAGTTGCGGGCAGGGCCACGGAAGCGGATTCTCCGCCGAAGGTAACGGACGGGCCGCTGCCGCTATCCGAATCGATGCGCACTGCGGGGCGCGTGTAAAAAGGCAGTCCGACGCGGATGGGACCTTTTCGCCGCGGCAGGTTCCAAAGAAAACGGGCGCCACCCACGGCGACCTCGCGGAAGCGCGACACGGGGCGAAAAGGCGCCGGTCCGGCGGTGAGTGGCGCGGATTCCGGCGAAGAATCGGCGAGCCAATCGCAGCGGAAGACCCGGAAACTGAGCAGCCGGCCGTTGATCAGGGCTTCGCCGCCGCTCCTGATGCCGAGGCGGACTGTATCCATATAAGGCTCAACTCGCACACGTAGGCTGGCGCGGCGTTCAACGTGCGTTTCGTGAACCATGCTTCCTTGAGCGTCCAGCAAGCGGAGCGGGAATGGGGCAAAACCGGTTGCGGGGCCGCCTTCCGTCTCCAGTTGCAGAATGCGGGTCTGCGGCGATGGCAGGATTCCGATCTCGGCATCCTCGCCGGCCCATCGGAAGATCTGCCCAAAGTGCTGCTCGGGCGGGTACCAGCCGCGGCCGAAGAAGATTCCCTGGCCTGGGGTGACGACATCGATGGGGCCCAGGCGGCGGAGGCCGTCCGCGGTGAGCGCAAAGGTGCCCTCGCGCGCGTTGAGGCGAATGCGATGGGTGCGGCAGTAGGCGAGCTGTTCCTCTAGGGAAGCGGCGGCGGGCACATCGGCATCCACGTCATGGCGGTCGATGCGGTACATGCGGCCGTGTTCCAGACGGCGCGCGGCGATGAACTCCATCAGCTCGCTGGAAAGCAGGATATCGATATTCGTCGCCAGGATGAATTCGCCTTCCGCGCGGCGAATACCGGCGTTCTTGGCGATCATCTGGTAGAGCGGCAGGGCCTGGTGGTGGCGATAGCGGCGATGCCATTCGGGAGGAACCGTCAGCACGCGGAAGCGGCACGGACCGGGGTCCGGCCAGCGCAAGACTTCGGCGAGCGGCGGCTTTTCGGGCGGCGGATTCCAGTCGACCAACACCAGCTCCATCGGAAGATCGTAGCGCCGCGCTTGCCCGGCCAGCGCATTCACGAAGATTTGGATGCGGCGAAGCAGGTTGGCTCCATGATCGTCGTTTCGGGCAGTAGCGACAACGGAGAGATAGGGCCGCTCGGCAGGCATGGCTTGGCTCAAGCGACATTGTAGCGGCATTTGGGGGTTATGCCGCCAACGGGTATAAGCGTTGGAATAAGGCCGATCCCATACAACGAATTGCGGCCCCTGACAGCGTGGATATATTGCTGAACGTTCGGGGACCTCTTGACTGGTTGCTTGATGGTAGGGCTGTTCGCGACAGGAATCCGGCGGGGTTGCGAGTCCCCATGTTTGGGGGCCAGATCTGTGCCCAACCCGGGTTGACGTTCGCTGAGGAGCTACCAGAAAACCCGGGTCCGCTTGCTGTTTGACGCCCTGGACACCGGCGTCGGGATCAACGGCCCGGAAACGGAGTTGGCACTCCCGGAATCTCCGTGGATGAAACCGGTTCCCGCCCGCGGGCCCAAATACCACAGGGGCCCCGCTCCGCATACCCGGCACAACGAAACCCGATGTTGTTGTTCCGGTTCGTTGGCTCGTTCCTGTTACGGTTCGAGACGCGGACGTTCTGAGGATTGTTGTTCCACGAGCCCCCGCGCATTTCGGCCGTGTTCCGCTGCCCTTAGGATAAACTGTTCGAACAGATTTTGCCGAAGACGCCATGTGTCGCCGAAGGCGGCATGGCCGAGCCAGGACCGCACCCGGCACTGCACTTGCTCGAACGCAGTCGCCCCGCGTGGTAAAGCGCCGCCATCTTCTTGAGCCGCCGTCTCATGCGGACCACGTTGGGGCGCGCCAGCCGCATCTGCCCCGGTAGGATCCGCCAACCGAGAAATGTCAGCCCCTCAGCGCAACGATAGACACGGAACTTGCGCTCGTGCGGACTCAGGCGGAGGCATTGAAGGAACTCCCGAATCCGTTCCGCCATCAAACCTAATTCCCGCTTGTCGTCGCCGAAGAGAACGAAATCGTCCACATATCTCAGATACAGAGCCGGCTTTAATTCCCGCAACACGAAATGGTCGAGCGGATTCAGATAGACGTTCGCAAAAAACTGGGACGTCTGATTTCCAATCGGCACTCCTCGCCGCCTCTCGAATGGCGTAAATAGCGAATCGCCAGGAAAGTACTCGATGACTTCCTCCTGTTCGTTCGACCCGTCGACGATCAACTCCGCCAGATCGAGGGTCCTGCGGCACTTGATCGCCCGCCCGATCAGTTCCTTCAAAATGGAGTGATCGATGGATGGGAAGTATTTCCGGATGTCGCACTTCAGGACGTAGCGGCTCCGGCGGCACGCATCCCGCGCTAGTTTCAGAGCCCGATGCTGTCCGAATCCCTTGCGCGATGCGAACGAGTAATCGGTGAACCGGGGCTCGAAAACCTGTTCGAGCACGCGCGTTAAAGCGTGATGAACCACCCGGTCCCGAAATGACGCCGCCGAGATCTGCCGTGGTTTCGGATCGTGGATCCAAAATGTGCGATAGACGCCCGGGCGGTACGTTCCTTCCTCCAACTCGCCCTGAAGCCTGCAAAGATTGGGCTCAAGTTCGTGCAGAAAACGGGCGACGTCAGGCCTCTTGCGCTTTCCCAGCGCCGCCGCGCGCGTGGATTCCACAAGGTTTTCCCAACTGGCCAGTTGCGGCCACAGATTACCGGTCCGCTTCATGTCTTTGACGCGTGCTTTTCAGCCAGCCCCCCGCCATCCGGCCCACTTCGTCCATAGCTTTGCCGGCGAATTCATGGCCGGCGAGATTCACAACGCGCAGATCTTTCGCGAGCCGCATCAAATAGCGGATGCGGTTCACTTCCCGTACCGCCGCTCCCAGCGATCCCGCGTTGCGCGCCTGATAAGTTGCGTCCACCAAATTCATCAGCAGTTCGATCGACGCGGTCACCAGGCTCTGGCCGATCGAGAACTTGAAGGACTTGGGGAACTTCTCCACTTTGGGAATGATCCAAAGCGCCCAATCATAGGCCTTCTGAACAACTACCGCCGGCTCTGTCTGATTGCTCAAAAAAAATCCCCAGGGGGGAAGGGTCCCCCCTGGCCCCCCTCGTAAACTCAAAACACAAGACTCTAAACTTTATTCCCCGGCACAACGAAACCCGATGAAGCTGTCCCGGTACGCCGGCACGCCCCCGTCACGGTTCGAGACGCGGACGCCCAGTGGATTGTCGCCCCACGAGCCCCCGCGCAACACTTTCGCATGCTCTTCCCTGGGGCCGGCACGATTCTCCCGGCGTCCTGTTTGATAGGCGCCAAACCAATCATCGCACCATTCCCAAACGTTACCCAACATATCGCACAGCCCTTCCGACGTATTCCCTTTAGGAAACAGGCCTACCGGCGTGGGGTGGCCTACATCATAGTTCGCACGCGAGGCATCGAGCGGCGGCTCATTCCCCCACGGATACCTGCCGCCCTCGGGACCTCGCGCCGCACGCTCCCATTCCGCTTCCGCCGGCAATCGCCCTCCCGCCCATGAGCAGTATGCGGCGGCCTCAAACCAACTGACGCCGACCACCGGCCGGCTCGGATACTGTTTCTGCCGCTCCCAGTTCTCGGGCTCCGCGAATTCGACGGACCCTTGCGCCCAGTGTTTCCGCGCTGAGTAGCCGCCATCCGCGATGAAGGCTCCGAACTCCTGCACCGTCACCGGGAACCTCCCGATCCGGAATGCCCGCAGCGTCACTTCATGCACCGGCGACTCGTTGGGTTCAGCCTCCGGATCGTAGTTCCGGCCTCTCTTGTTCTCTTTCTGCGCTCCCATGTGGAAGCTCCCTGCGGGAATGGTCACCCAGTTAGCTCTCTCCAGCCTCGGGTCGCCTTCGAGCCGCGGGTCGCCCACCTGGCCCAGCAGGTCCGCGGCCTCGATTCGTTTCCCGATTTCGATCTTTTCGGCCTCCCCGGCCTCGAAGATCCCCATCACGTCCTTCACGGTGCGCTCGTAATCCGCGGTCTTCGGCTTGTACTCCATGCGCGAGAGGTCGCGCATCATCGCGCTGAGCAGAGCCACCGAGCGCACTTGATCCGCGAGCGTGGGCCGGTTTCCGAGTTTGCCCAGGATGGCCGCAAACAGCCCTTCGATCTTGGCCTCGCCCTGCTGGCGCAGCACTCCCCCCAGCAGGCGCATAGTTTCCCGCCATTCCGGACGATAGAGTTTTCCGCTATCGACCACCCGCTCGATCTGCTGTGTGTCGCCGAGGCTGGCGATTTCGCGCGCGGCCAGATACTCCTGGAAGCTCAAATGCCAGAACTTCAGGTCGCTGCCGGCCGAAGAGATGATTCCGCTGTCGTGTGTTTCGCGCTCCAGCAGTTCCTCACTCGCGTCCACGCTGCCGCCAAACTCGCTTGCGAGGAACTCGGCGGCCAAGCGCTTGTTTACTTGTACCAGGCGGCCTCCGGCCGGTCCGTCCTGCATGTGGAGAGCCAGCCGCCGCATCGATTCCAGGCATTTTTCGGCCGGGGGGCGGCCCCGCATGTGCTCGTGCGCCGCAGCCAGCCAGCCCAGAATGGATCCATACAAGTCCACCCGATACTCCGGCAGCCGCTGGCCGTCGTGTTGCAGCACGGCGAGCGCGGTCAGCATCACCGGATTCCTGGCCATCTCCCGAATTTCGAAACGGCTCGCAAGCGCCAATTCCAATGCGTCCTTGAATTTCTTCGACTCGGTCCCGGTCAAGGCCAGGGCACGCGCGAAGTGATCGAAGAAGGTCTTGATTTCAGGGGGCTCCAGATCTCCGATCCGGGCCGGGTAAAAACCCTTGAGTACCGAATCTCCAGCGTAACTGCCCGGCCGCGTACTTACCAGGAAGTCGCACTTGTAGAAGGACTGTGTGGCCTTCTCGAATAGGCGGGCGATGCGCTCGCGCAAACGGCGTTCCGGAGCTTCGTCCAGGCCGTCGAACATCACCAGGCAGTTGCCGTCCTGGAGCCTGCCGCGGAAGAACGCCTCCGTGAGCCCCCATCCATCCCCTTCGCTTTGCTTGCTCAGGAAGTAGGGAATCCAGTCCGGCGCGTCGTCCGGCTTGGGCGACTCATCCACCGCCAGCAGTTTGGCCAGATCGGCAATGCGGATCAGTATCGGGAACCGCTGGTCGCCGGATGAGAGAAACGGCGGAGCGTCGGCAGGGCGGGTGTGGCGGAGCGTGCGGCACAACTCGAACGCTGTGCGGTGAAGGAAAGTTGATTTGCCCGACCCCGGGTCTCCGACGATGACCACATTGCGATGCGAGAGCGCGTGTTCCAGCACGACGCGACGCTGCTGCGCAATGCCTTTGGCTTCCTCGCCCGGCTTTTCCTGGGTTGAGGCGGTGGTGAGGGGAATATAAATCTCGTCGATTCCGAAGACGTACGGCTCGGCGCGTTTGGTTCTTAGAGCTTTGATGCGGATCTGGCTCGTGTCGCCTTCGAGGGCTTTCAGATAGATTTCCGGATCGCCGGAAGACACGCCCGCGTCCGGCATGTTTCGTCTGCGCCAGTCTGCCAATGCCTCGCCGACCAACGCACGCACGCTGGCGGCGTCGGTGAATTGCCCGCGGAATTTGCCGCTCAACTTCCGCTTGAATTCCTCCAGCTTCGCTTCGTTGCGGTCGACCTCCGCCGCAATTCCCGGCTTCTTCCTTTCGGTCACCAGGCGGTAGCTTTCGCGCAGTTCGGCCGGCCACGGGTAGTCCGGGTCCACCACAAACGCCAGCACTTCCTTTTTCGTGACGTTCCAGGCGTGCTCGCATTCGAGCCAGGTGATGCTCTTGGCGTCCGGGTTGGTTGGATCGGCCGGAACCCATCCGTAGCGGTGCGCCACGATCGCCACCACGACTTCCGCTTTGGCAACCTCATCGAGACAAGCCTGCAGCGAGGGCGTTCTTCCGTTGGCCGGGAAGTATTCCATCATCCGCGGATAGAATTCGTGACTCTTCGCGGCCAGCTCGGCCTGCGCGCGGTGCTCCTTGAGGTCCTCGGAAGTAGACGATATAAAGACAACGGGAACATGAGCCATCGCACCGCCAATTCTAGCCGAAAAGGCCAATGCCTCGGGCAAGTGCGATTCGACTGCACGCTGAAACGGGGCGGGTTCGTCCACGGACCGGCGGCAAGACCGCCGGCGCTACCAGAAGCCCAAAAAGTCCGGCTCTGGAAGGGAGCCACCGAACAACCGGGATGAGGCCTAATGCCTCAATTCCTTCAGATAGGCAACACCCGAATGCGGTGACGAAAGGAGTCCACGGTAACCAGAGCGCCAGCTTCGAGGTTTGGTTTAGCGGTTTGGATTGCCCGGACCACGATATCGCCAATCGCGTACGGTAGAACGTCCTGGGCGCGGACTTGAATGACACTGGGCTTGCTTGTCCGTAACGTGGCCAGTAGCATACCGAAATCGAGATCGTGCGTGAAAACGATCCAATCGTTGGCCGCGGCGAAATCGAAGATCTCAGAGTCAGCCGCCGACGGTTGACCGACTGTTGACCAGTGGACCGCTGTAAAGCCCCTTTCCGCCAGGAAGGGGATCCACAGCGGGCTCAGGTTCATGTCGATGAGGAATTCATGCGGCCGGCAGCGGCACTTCGATTTCCTCAACGCGCCACGCGGCGTACGCCAACGCCTGACGGATGTCCTCGTCCTCAAGATAGGGATAGGCTGTCAGAATCTCGCTAAATCCGTGGCCCGAGGCCACCAATCCCACGATCGTTCGGACGGTTACGCGCATTCCGCGCACGCAGGGCTTGCCTCCCATGACAGCGGCGTTTCGCGTGATTCTCTAAGCTGGACATATAACCTCACCTCATTGTAGACAGAAACAGACGCGCGCCGGCCAAAACCTGAAGACCCGGATTACTCCCCACAAGCCGACTTGGGTCAGGCCATGTTGTCGGTTCCGGCGGGGGACCTGCGTTTCCCTAAATTGCTCGTTTTCGCCGCTTCGCAAAAGGCGGCATCGCCGTTCCTGTCGCGAAATCCGCTTCCCAACGGCAAACGCCCAAGAGGTCCGGCACTGGGAGGAGGCCACCGAACAACCGAGATTAGCCTAAGCCTGAGCCGAACCTTGGCCAGGGCCTTATTTCTAACGCCATCCCGTCCACAGGGGCTCTCCTAAAGACTAAGGCAGATTCCGCCGATTTACAGGGTGGATGGCTAAGCATACCTTTCTCATTTCATTCCTGGCGGCTTTTCCCGCACTGGCTGCGAGTCCGGCTAACAATGGCATTCCCTTATTCTTCGTCGCCAACGACGGTCAAACCGCGCCGGAAGTGCGGTTCATGGCAAAGGGCTCCGGGTTGACGGCTTATTTTCTCAAGGACGAGGCTGTGTTCCGGACGTTCGGATCGTCCATTCGGATGCACTTGGAAGGGGCCAATCCCAAGGTGCGCGTCGAGGGCTCGAATCCATTGGCCGGGCAGGTGAACTTTTTCACCGGCGGCCAGCAGAACTGGCATGCCGGGTTGCCCATGTACGGCGCGGTAGCGTATCGCGATCTATACGCGGGCATCGACATGGCGTATGGCGGAAGCGGGCGGAATCTGAAGTCGGAGTTCCTGGTGGCGGCGGGCGCCGACCCATCGCAAATCCGCGTGCGTTACGTAGGAGCCGGGGAAGTTCGAATCGAGGCGGACGGGGCGCTGGCCATCACCGTCAACGGAGAGATCTTGCACGAGCGCGCGCCAGAGGCATACCAAATTCGCGGCGGGAAACGGGTCGCGGTAAGGAGCCGGTTCCAGGCCGGTGCGGATGGCGCGTTTGGTTTCGCCCTCGGCGGCTACGACCGTTCCCTGCCCCTGGTGATCGATCCCGTGCTCTCTTACAGCACCTTACTGGGAGGCTCGGGCGCCGACGCCGCCAATGCGCTGGCGGTGGATTCCACGGGCGCAGCGTACGTCGCCGGGTTTACGGCGTCCTACGATCTGCCCACGCTGAGTCCCGTGCAAGCGGCAAACGGCGGCGGAAACGACGTGTTCGTGGCCAAGCTGAACTCGACGGGCAACGCGCTGGTTTACTGCACATACCTGGGCGGAACGGGCGACGACCGGGCTTTCGGAATCGCCGTGGATTCAACCGGCGCGGCTTACGTGACGGGATGGACTCAGTCTGCCAACTTTCCCGTGCGTAACGCTCTGCAGGCCAGTCTGGGCGGCGGTCAGAATGCGTTCATCGCGAAGCTGACGCCTACGGGCAACGGGCTGGCATACAGTACCTTTCTGGGTGGAAAGGGCTCGGATAGCGGGAATGGCATCGCGCTCGATTCCAGTCTCAACGCTTACATTGTGGGCGACACCACATCCACCAATTTCCCGGTAACCGCGAGCGGGTTTCAGAAGACGTATCACGGAGGGCAGGACGCATTTGCAGCGAAGCTGAGCTCAAGCGGCGCCACTCTGCTATACAGCACCTATATCGGCGGCGGGAATTTAGATCACGGCGCGGCCATTGCGGTGGACGCGAGCGGAACCGCGTATATCACCGGCTCCACCTCCTCGACCGATTTTCCGATGGCCAGCGCATTTCAGGGAATTAACGGCGGCGGGCAGAACGCGTTCATTACGCGGCTGAACGCGGCTGGCACATCTCTGGTGTTCAGCACGTTTCTGGGCGGAAGCGGCGGAAGAACGGGGTATCCCGAAGCGGGCCAGGGAATCGCGCTCGACAGTACGGGGAACGCGTACATTGCGGGCGTGACGTCGTCGGCGAATTTTCCGCTGATGAACCCGGCGCAATCGACGCTGAACGGATCGACGGACGCGTTTGTCGCGAAGATGGGCGCGACGGGCGCTCTGGCGTATAGCACCTATCTGGGTGGCTCCGGATTGGACTCCGCAAACGCGATCGCGGTGGATTCGAGCGGCAATGCATATATCGGCGGGTACACTTACTCGATCGATCTGCCGGTAGTCAGCCCGATACAGCCGGCGATCGGCAGCGTGGGAAGTACCGACGCCTTCGTGGGAAAGCTAAGTCCGGCCGGCAACTCCGTGTCCTTCCTGACTTACCTGGGTGGAAACGATTCCGACACAGCGACGGGCATTGCCATCGATTCGTCCGGCAGCGTTTATGTCGCGGGCTGGACGCTCTCAGCGAACTTTCCGGTACTGAATGCCTATCAGACGTCGAACGCCGGAAACTACGGCGCATTCGTGACCAAGTACGTGTTCAACGTCGGTCCGGTGAATGTGAGCGTCACGCCGAATTCGGGAGGCGGAACTACGCAGGCGTTCAGCTTTCAGTATTCGGATGCCAATGGAGCGCCGGACCTGACCGCGGTAGGGGCGCTGTTCAACACGTCCTCGAGCCTGACTGGCGCTTGCGCGGTGATCTACAACCGCACCCAGAATACGCTCGCGCTGCTGACGGATACGGCCGCGCAACCGGCTACTTCGCTTACCCCCGGCAGCGGGACGCAGCAGAACAGCCAGTGCGTGCTGAGCGGCGGCGGGTCGAGCGTGTCGCTCTCGGGCAACCTGCTGACGCTGAACCTGGCCATCGCGTTCCAAGGCGGCTTCGCGGGCGCGAAGAACATATATATGCAAGCGGCGAATCCGTTTCAAATCACGGTCTGGCAAGCGGAGGGTACGTGGGGAGTGCTGCCGGCGATCGCCATGACCGTTACGCCGGCTTCGGGGAATGCGACTCAACAGACCTTCAACTTTCAGGTGAGCGACTCGTTGGGCGCGACGGACCTCGCAAGCATAGGCGCGCTGTTCAATACCTCCGCGAGTACCACCGGCGCGTGCTCGGTGACGTACACCCGCGCGCAGAACACGCTCGCGCTGCTCACGGACGCGGGGGCGCTGCCGGCCGGCTCGCTCACGCCGGGCAGCGGTACGCAGCAGAACAGCCAGTGCGTGCTGAACGGCGCCGGGTCGAGCGTGTCGGCTGCGGGAAACCTGTTGACGCTCAACCTCGCACTCAGCTTCCAGCCCGCATTCGGCGGGACGAAAAACGTTTACATGGACGCGGTGAGCAATTACGGGACGCTGAACTGGACGCAGGAAGGCACGTGGACGTCGCCACCGGTGGTGACCATGGCGGTCTCGCCGTCTTCGGGGAACGCGATTCAGCAGACGTTCAGCGTCCAGGTCTCCGATTCAACCGGCGCGGCGGATTTGACCACTGCCGGAGTGTTGTTCAATGCAACGGCAAGCACTGTAGCTGGGTGCGCCATCAATTACAACCAGGCGCAGAATACGCTTGTGTTGTTGACCGACGCGGGCGGGCAACCGGCTGCTTCGATCGCGCCCGGGGGCGGTACGCAGCAGAACAGCCAATGCGTGTTGAACGGCGCCGGGTCGAGTGTGGCCTTGTCGGGAAATGTGCTGACGCTGAATCTCGGGATCGCGTTCCAGCCCGCATTCAGCGGCGCGAAGAATGTATATGTGCAAGCGGCCAATCCTTACGAAACTGTGAATTTGCAGCTCGAAGGAACGTGGATTGCGCCGCCGGTGGTGACTCTGGCGGTGACGCCGGCGTCGGGCGCGGGCGCGTCGCAAAAATTCACCTTCCAGGCGACGGATTCGCTGGCGGCGACGGATCTGACAACAGTTGGCGTGCTCTTCAATTCGACTACAAGCACGACCAGCGCGTGCGCGGTGGTTTATAACCGGGCGCTGAACACCCTGGCGTTGCTGACGGACGGCGGGGCGCAACCTGCCAGCATGATCGCGCCGGGCAGCGGGACCGGGCAGAACAGCCAGTGCGTGTTGAGCGGCAGCGGGTCGAGCGTATCGCTATCGGGCAACACGCTGACGTTGAATCTGACACTCACTTTTCAACCGGCGTTTGCCGGGACGAAGAACGTTTACATGGACGCCGCGAACCCCTTTGAGACCGTGAACTTTCAGTTGGAGGGCACGTGGATCACGGCGTCGGCGCCGGGCCTGTCGGTGACGCCGTCCTCAGGAAACGCATCCCAGCAGACATTCAGCCTGCAAGTTTCCGATCCGGTAGGCACGGCGGATCTGGTGACGGTGGGTCTGCTGTTCAATTCGACCGTAAGCACAACGGCGGGGTGCGCAGTGACGTACAACCGGGCGCAAAATGCACTGTCGTTGCAAACCGATGCCGGGGCCGCTCCGGCGAGTTCCATCACGCCGGGCAGCGGTACGCAGCAGAACAGCCAATGCGTTTTGAACGGCGCCGGGTCCAGCGTAGCGTCAGCGGGAAATGTGTTGACGCTGAACCTTGCGATCGCGTTCCAGCCGGCGTTCGGCGGCGCGAAGAATGTGTACTCCGAGGCCATCGCAACCGTACAGAGCGTGAGTTGGCAACAGGAAGGCACGTGGATTTCACCACCGGTTGTGACCATGGCGGTCACGCCGGCGTCGGGCGCAGGTACCCAGCAGACATTCAGTTTCCAGGCGACGGATTCGCTGGCGGCGACGGATCTGACCACGGTTGGCGTGCTCTTCAATTCGACCACGAGCACGACGAGCGCGTGCGCGGTGATTTATAACCGGGCGCTGAACACGCTGGCGCTGCTGACGGACGGCGGGGCGCAGCCTGCCAGTTCCATCGCGCCGGGCAGCGGGACGCAGCAGAACAGCCAATGCGTGTTGAGCGGCAGCGGATCGAGTGTATCGGCCGCGGGCAACACACTGACGCTGAATCTGCAAATCTCGTTTCTGCCGGCGTTCACTGGAACGAAGAACATATATATGGACGCGGCGAACCCGTATGAGACGGTCAACTGGCAAGTGGAGGGTACGTGGGTTGTGGCCTCGGCGATCGCGGTATCGGTTACGCCATCCGCGGGGACCGGGACGCAGCAGACGTTCAATCTTCAGGTTTCCGATCCGTTAGGCGCCGCGGATTTGACGACGGTTGGCCTGCTTTTCAATTCGTCGGTGAGCACAACCGGCGCCTGCGCGGTCCTATACAGCCGGGCGCAGAATACCCTGACGCTGTTGACGGACACGGGCGCGCCGCCCACCGGTTCGCTGACGCCGGGCAGCGGCACGCAGCAGAATAGCCAGTGCATATTGAGCGGCTCCGGATCGAGCGTCGCGGTGGCGGGAAACGTGGTCTCGCTAAGTCTCGCGATCGTTTTTCAGCCCGTGTTCAGCGGAACCAGGGCACTATATGCCGAGGCGATTGGCATCGCGCAAACGGTGAATTGGCAACAAGAGGGTACGTGGACATCGGCGCCAGGCGTGACTTTGGCGGTGACGCCGTCGGCGGGCGCCGGTACGTCGCAAATCTTCAGCTTCCAGACGACGGATTCGCTGGCGGCGACGGATCTGACAACGGTGGGCGTGCTCTTTAATTCGACCACCAGCACGGCCAGCGCGTGCGCGGTGATCTACAACCGGGCGCAGAATACGCTGGCGCTACTGACGGACGCCGGGGCGCAGCCTGCCAGTTCCATCACGCCAGGCAGCGGGATCGCGCAGAACAGCCAGTGCGTGCTGAGCGGCAGCGGATCGAGCGTAGCGTCAGTAGGCAACACACTGACGCTGAACCTGACATTCACTTTTCAGCCGGCATTCGCGGGGGCGCAGAACGTTTACATGGACGCCGCGAACCCCCTCGAGACCGTGAACTTTCAGTTGGAGGGCACGTGGACCACGGGGGCGGCGCTGGCCATGTCGGTTACGCCATCATCCGGGAACGGGACGCAGCAGACGTTCGGCCTGCAAGTTTCCGATCCGGTAGGAGCGTCGGACTTGACGACGGTTGGTCTTCTCTTCAATTCAACGGCAAGCACGTCGGGCGCATGCGCGGTGACGTACAATCAGGCACAAAACACGCTGACGCTGCTAACCGATGCGGGGGTGGCTCTGGCGAGCTTCATCACGCCGGGCAGCGGCACGCTACAGAATAGCCAGTGCGTTTTGAACGGCGCCTTCTCCAGCGCGTCAGTGGCGGGAAACGTTTTGACCCTGAACCTGGCGATCGCTTTTCAGCCGGCGTTCAGCGGCGTGAAGAATGTCTACTCCGAGGCCATCGGAGCCTCCCAGAGCGTGAGTTGGCAACAGGAAGGTACGTGGATTTCGCCGCCGGTTGTGGCCATGGCAGTGATGCCATCGTCGGGTTCCGGTTTGCAGCAGCGGTTCAGCTTCCAGGTGACAGACTCCCTGTCCGCCGGCGATCTGACTTCGGTGGGAGTCTTATTCAACACGGCCGCGGCCGCCTCGGGCGCGTGCGCCGTCATCTACAACAGCGCGCAGAGCACGCTGGCGCTGCTGACGGACGCGGGCGCGCAGCCGGCCGGTTCGATCGCGCCGGGCAGCGGGTCGCAGCAGAACAGCCAGTGCGTGCTGAGCGGCAGCGGGTCGAGCGTCTCGGTGTTTGGAAATACGCTGACGCTGAGCCTGACGCTCACCTTTCTGCCGGCGTTCACTGGGACGAAGAACGTATACATGGATGCCGCGAACCTCTACGAGGCCGTCAACTGGCAGGCGGAGGGTAGCTGGGTTGCGGCCGCGGCGCTTTCTATATCGGTTACGCCATCTTCCGGGAATGCTACGCAGCAGACATTCAACCTTGCCGTTTCCGATCCGCAGGGCGCGGCGGACCTGACAACGGTAGGCCTGCTCTTCAATTCGTCGGTGAGCACAACTGGCGCTTGCGCAGTCTTATACAACCGGGCGCAGAATACGCTGGCGCTGTTGACCGATGCCGGCACGCAACCGGCCGGCTCCTTGAGCCCGGGCGGCGGCACGCAGCAGAACAGTCAATGCGTCTTGAACGGTAGCGGGTCAAACGTCGCGGTGTCGGGGAGCGTGCTGGTGCTGAACCTCGCAGTTAGCTTTCAGCCGGGATTCAGCGGAACCAAAAGCGTATACGCCGAGGCAGTCGCCGCCTCTCAAACCCTGAGCTGGCAGCAGGAAGGCATTTGGACCTCGCCGCCCGTCGTGACCATGGCGGTGACGCCGTCGTCGGGAGGCGGGCCGCAGCAAAAATTCGTCCTTCAGGTAACCGACTCGCTCGCCGGAACCGATATCGCCACCGTGGGGGTACTGATCGGTTCCACCGCGACTACGACGGCCGGCGCTTGCGCGGTGATGTATAACAGCGCGCAGAACTCGCTGGCGCTCTTGACGGACGCCGGCGCGCAGCCGGCCAGCTCCATAGGCCCCGGAAGCGGGTCGCAACAGAACAGCCAGTGCGTGCTTAACGGAGGCGGATCGAGCGTCTCGGCAAACGGTAACACTCTCACGCTGAGTCTGGCGCTTACCTTTCAGCCGGCTTTCATCGGGCCGAAGAATATATACATGGATGCCGCGAACCCCTATGAGACGGTCAACTGGCAGGCGGAGGGTACGTGGGTCGCGGCGCCTGCACCGGCAATCTCGGTCACGCCCTCCTCTGGCATTGCGACGCAGCAGACTTTCAGCCTTCAGGTCTCGGATGCGCTGGGCGCTACGGATTTGAGCACGGTGGGAATTCTGTTCAACTCAACCACGAGCACGGCGGGCGCATGCGCGGTTACCTACAACCGGGCGCAAAATGCGCTGATGCTGTTAACCGACGCAGGGGCGCAGCCGGCGAGCGCGATCGCTCCAGGCAGCGGCGCCCAGCAGAATAGCCAGTGCGCGTTGAACGGGGCCGGATCGAGCGTGTCGGCGTCGGGGAACACGTTGACGCTGAATCTTGCAATCGGATTCCAACCTGCGTTCAGTGGAACGAAGAACTTATATACCGAGGCGATAAGCACGTATCAGACAGTGAATTGGCAGCAGCAGGGCACATGGGCCTCGCCGCCGGTTGTGACCATGGCGGTGACGCCATCGTCGGGAGGGGGCGCGCAGCAGAGGTTCAGTTTCCAGGTGACGGATTCCCTGGCAGCCGGCGACCTGAGCACGATTGGGGTGTTGTTCAATTCGACGGCCAGCGCCACGGGCGCTTGCGCCGTGATCTATAACAGCGCGCAGAATACGCTGGTGCTCTTGACGGATGCGGGCGCGCAGCCCGGCAGTTCCATAGCCCCCGGAAGCGGGTCGCAACAGAATAGCCAGTGCGTGCTGACAGGCAGCGGGTCGAGCGTGTCTCAGTCCGGCAACACGCTGACGTTGAACCTGACCTTTACTTTCCAGGCGGCATTTACAGGCGTGAAGAATGTATACATGGACGCCGCGAATCCGTATGAGACGGTGAGCTGGCTACTGGAAGGCACATGGGCGACCGTGCCGGTAATTACCGGGTCGGTAACGCCGGCATCGGGAAGCGGGCCGCAGCAGACGTTTAGCTTCCAGTTTTCCGACAGCGCCGGAACTGCGGATCTGACCACTGCCGGGGCGCTGATCAATGCGACGGCGGCCACTACGGGCGCCTGCGCGGTGATCTACAACCGTTCGCAGAATACGCTTATGCTGTTGACCGATTCCGGCGGCCAGCCGGCCGGTTCCATCACGCCGGGAAGCGGCACGCAACAGAACAGTCAATGCATCCTGACCGGCGCTGGGTCGGCTGCTTCGGTTTCCGGAAATACGCTCACACTGAATCTGTCGCTCAGTTTTCAGACGGCGTTCGACGGGGTGAAGAATATATACGTGGATACGGCGGACCCCTCCTCCACCATCGCCTGGCAGCTCGTGGGTTCCTGGGCCGCAACGCCTGTAGGGCCTTCGGTGGTATCTGTGACGCCGGCCTCGGGCAGCGGTTATCAGCAAACGTTCAGCCTGCGATACTCCGATTCGGCGGGGGCCGCGGATTTATCGACGGTGTGGGTGTTTATCACGCAGAACTTCGGTTCGACGTCGGCGAATTCCTGCGTGCTCTACTACGCGAAGGCCGTGAACCAGCTGTTCCTGCTCAACGACGCCGGCACGATCTGGTCTTCGTCCGCGGCGCCAGGTGCGGCGATCGCGCTGAGTAATAAGCAGTGCTCGGTCAACGTGGCCGCGGCCAGTGCGACGGCCTCGGGCACGGATCTAAACATGAACCTGCCGGTGACATTCACCTCCGCATACGCCGGAAACAAGGGCGTCTATATGTACGCCAGCTCGGCAGGCGGAGCGGTCAGCGGATGGCAACAGGAGGGATCCTGGAGCGTACCGCAGCCCGCGCCGCCGACGCTAACCGCGGGGCCGGTGACGCCGGCATCGGGAAGCGGGACGCAGCAGGCGTTCAGCTTTCAGTTTTCGGATTCGAATGGGGGCTCGGATCTGACCAGCGTTGGCGCGCTGTTCAATGCCACGTCCAGTATGCCGGGCGGGTGCGCGGTGATCTATAACCGGGCTCAGAACGCGCTGGTGCTGTACACGGATGCGGGCGCGCAGCCGGCAAGCTCGATAACGCCGGGCAGCGGGACGCAGCAGAACAGCCAGTGTACGCTGAGCGGGGCAGGGTCGAGCGCCACGATATCCGGGAATGTGTTGACGCTGAATCTATCGCTCTCGTTTCAGGCGGCATTCGTTGGAACGAAGAACGTATACATGGAGGCGGCGAGCTCCAGCGTAACTCTGGCCTGGCAGGCCGAGGGCGCCTGGACCGTGCCGAAGGTGGTTTCCGGACCGGCTGTGGCGTCGGTGACGCCGGCG
>PLDF01000239.1 GCA_003135055.1 Bryobacterales bacterium
CGTGCACAAGGGCGGGTTTGCAGGGCCGTACCACCTCGATGGGCGCGACGTGGATCGCATCACTGCGTATCTTTTTCACGAAGGAGGCAGCGAAGATCCCGCAATATTGGTGGCAAATGAAGACAAGAGCTTCATTGGCAGCTACCTTCTCGGTATGGGATTCACCTTTGACGATGGCGATACTAAGGGTGTGGCCTCGCCTCTGGCCGAGATGCACCGCTTGATTGCTAAAGACCCCCGCAACGCCGAGCGCATCTTTCCATACATCGGGGGGGACGAAGTCAACGACTCCCCTACACACGCCCACCACCGATACGTGATCAACTTTGAGGACTTTCCGCTGCGACGGAAGGAGACAGGGCACAGTTGGTTCGGGCTGACCGATGAGACGCAAAGGGCGCAGATGCGCGAAGGGATTGTCGCACCGGACTATCCGCGCCCCGTGGCGGCGGACTGGCCTGACCTGCTCTCTATTCTAGAGGATAGGGTGAAGCCGGCGAGGGATAAGGACAAACGGGATGTACGCCGTAGATACTGGTGGCAGTGGGGCGAGCGCACGCCTGCGCTTTTCAAGGCTCTAAGACATCAATCGTCCACATTGGTTCTGTCTCGAGTCAGCCAAATGATGGGGGTCGCCCGAGTCTCTGCCGCACAGGTTGGCGCCGAAACCATAGTCTTCTTCCCACTACCAAACCATGCAGCATTCGCTGCTCTGCAGTCGAGGATACATGAGGTCTGGGCGCGCTTCATGGCATCGACACTGGAAGACCGCCTTCGCTATACACCGGAAGATTGTTTCCAGACCTTCCCGTTTCCATCCGACTTTGAGTCAAACTCTTGCCTCGAAGTTACTGGCCAGACTTACTACGATTTCCGCGCAGCGCTGATGGTCGGGAAAAGCGAAGGACTGACGAAGATCTATAACAGGTTCCACGACCCGGGTGAGTTGTCGAGCGACATTGTCGAATTGCGTCGGCTGCAGGACGAAATGGATAGAGCGGTAATCACGGCCTATGGCTGGACTAATCTCCATCCAACCTCTGACTTTTTTCCAGAATTTGATGAGGAGGACGACGACGGGGAAACCACTCGCAAGAAGAGGCGCTTTCGGTACCGCTGGCCTGACGAAATACGTGATACCGTGCTGGCTCGCCTTCTTGTCTTGAATCAACAGCGGTACGACGAAGAGGTCCTTGCAGGGCTGCACGACAAAGCCGATGGCTCGCGGGCCACTCGTCGCCGGAAGTCGGCGGACGCGGAGTACGACCCGGTTGAGGATCAGGGAGAATTGGATCTATGACCTCGGCGGACGTCCGCTCGAAATTAGTAGAGTCGTTGGAGCTCGATCTGGTGGGTCCGCGCCCCGGCTTGGGCGACGCGAGCGAGATTCTGCCGCAATCGCCTTCGCGTTGGTATCTGACGGGATTTCTGGTCCCGATCGACGCGGCATCCTCGCAGAAGATTGACGAAGACGCGACCGAAGAATTGGACACGGCCGAATCCGGCGGCGTGGACGACGACGAACCGCCAGAACGCGGCTCGGCCCGGAATCGCATCTTCGCTTCCTCCATGGGCGTGAGCGTGCTGGTTCCTACTGGAGCGAAGGCGCTCGAAGTGACGGTAACGTGGGGTGACTACGAGCCGCGCGGCGGTCCGGAAAGCTGGGTCCGCGTCCCGCATGAGCATCGCTTGACGCTCAGCCTACCAGCGAAAACCGGTAATACGCGCGAGACCGTCGTCCCGGACAGCAAGGGCTTGAAGGTAGCGCTGCTGGTGCGCCCAGTGGAGTCAGCGGCTCTCGAAGCTGGCTTGACCGCCGGCACACGGACGGTGTCCGTCTTCCTGGTCAACCGCCGCAAGCCCGCGCCCGATGAACAAAAGGACAAGGCATTCGCCTTTCAGGCGCAACTCGAGATCCGCGCCGATGTGCCCTTGGTTGCGCGGCCCGATCTGCGGGGCCTGGCCAGCGACGATTGGGACGATCGCATCGCCGACTTGCAGTATCGCGATGCCGGCGAATACGCTGTGGGCCACAATGTCGCTACAGAAGCCGCTTTGGTCGACGGCCACTGCCAGGCGGTGCGCACTTGCTGGGTGCCGACGGCGGAGGTGGAGCGGGTCGCTCCCGCCCCGATCGCCGGAGTGGAACTGAAGATGGACGCCCTAGCGGCTTTGGCGGGCTTTCCCGACGCACAGGCGAAGCTCGATCCGCTAGTCACCGAATACCGGTCGTGGATTTCCGCCCAAACAGTGCCCGCGTTATCTGCAAAGCGCAAAGAAACCGCCGAGAGTTTGCAAAGCCGGGCCCAGGTGGCGGCGGACCGCATCGCCCAAGGCATCGCGTTGCTGGAAGATCCGCAGTGTCTGGCGGCCTTCCAACTCGCCAACAAAGTGATGGCGACGGCGGCACGGCGGCGCATGGGCGTTATGCAGGGCAAACAGCCTGCATCGATCACGCCGGAATGGCGGCCGTTCCAGTTGGCCTTCCTGCTGATGAATCTGCCCGGCATCGCGCACCCACTGTCCGAGGATCGCAAGGTAGTGGACTTGCTTTTCTTCCCCACGGGCGGCGGCAAGACAGAAGCTTACTTGGGGCTGGCCGCGTGCACGCTCATACTGCGACGGATGCAGAACCCTGGCATCACCGGTGCGGGCGTGAGCGTTCTGATGCGTTACACGCTGCGTCTTCTGACGCTGGATCAGTTGGGACGTGCGGCGACGTTGATCTGCGCCTTGGAACTGGAGCGGCAGAAGGATGCCAAGCTTCTGGGCGAGTGGCCATTTGAGATCGGCCTCTGGGTGGGACGGGCGGCCACGCCAAACCGTATGGGGCGGAAAGGTGACAACGACCGCGAGTCCGCGCGGGCGCGAACCATCGCGCACCTGAATGACGATCGCAAGCCGTCGCCGATTCCGCTGGAAGAGTGTCCGTGGTGCGGCACGAAGTTCAAGACGATTTCCTTCAAGCTGCTGCCGAATCCGGATGAGCCGACCGACCTGCGCATCCGGTGTGTGAACCGAAGCTGCGAGTTTGGCCGCGAGTTCTCGCTGCCAATTCTGGCGGTGGACGATCCGATCTACCGCCGCCTGCCCTGTTTCATTGTCGCAACCGTCGATAAGTTTGCTGCTCTGCCGTGGGTGGGTCAGGTGGGCGCGTTCTTTGGGCGAGTCGATCGATATGACGCCAGGGCTGGGTTCTTCGGGCCGTGCGACACGCCACAGGGTACCGCCATACCGGGAGGCCGGCTGCTGCCTCCCGACCTAGTTATACAGGATGAGTTGCACTTGATTTCGGGTCCGCTGGGCACGATGGTCGGGCTGTATGAGACTGCACTGGAAGCACTGAGTGTGCGGCAAGTGGATGGCGTGGTCGTTAAGCCTAAGATCATTGCCTCGACCGCTACAGTGCGGCGCGCCGATAGTCAGATTCGGGCGCTATTCAATCGCGCGACAGTGGATATCTTTCCACCGCCGGGTCCAGACCGGCGCGATTCGTTTTTCGCGCGCACTCTGCCGGCATCCGAGAGCCCGGCGAGGCAGTATGCCGGAGTCGCTGCCCAAGGGCGCAGTCCGAAGGTGGTGATGTTGCGAGTGTATATGGCGCTATTGGGGGCATCGCAGAAGTACTTCGATCGTCTGAAGGTGAAAGGGCAGGAGAATCCGGCGGACCCGTACATGACGCTGGTCGGCTACTACAACGCGCTGCGAGAACTCGGGGGAGCGCGTCGTCTCATCGAAGACGAAGTGCGCAATCGATTGGTGGGCTACTCGTCAAGGAAGCGGCAAGGCGAGGCGGAGGGGCTGTTCGCCAATCGCCAAATCGATTACGAACCCGTCGAATTGACCAGCCGTGAGAGCACGGCACGGGTGTCGGAGGCCAAACGTCGCTTGGCACTGCCATTCGGGCAGGATAAGGCGGTGCATGTCGCGATCGCTACCAATATGATCTCCGTGGGCCTCGACATTACCCGGTTGGGCTTGATGGTGGTTTTCGGGCAGCCGAAAACGAGCGCGGAGTACATCCAGGCTACGAGCCGCGTAGGCCGCGACCAAAACCGCCCAGGTTTGGTGGTAACGATCTATAACGTCCACAAACCGCGCGACCGATCCCACTATGAGCGCTTCGAGATTTACCACGAGACATTTTATCGAAGCGTGGAAGTCACCAGCGTGACGCCGTTCTCCCCGCGCGCACTCGATAAAGGTCTCGCCGGGACGATGGTAGGCTTGGCGCGCCACATTCTGCCGCCGATGACTCCAGCTCGCGGAGCCGCGCAGATTCTTGCCGAAAGAGTTCGGCTCGACTCTGTGGTCGATACGCTGGCGGAGCGCGCCCTTGGCCACTCGACGCTGCCGCCCGCGGAGGCGGATCTCTTGCGACGCCGAGTGCGGGAGCGGACGCTGGATCTACTCGATGAGTGGAGCAAGGAGGCGATGGAACTCGCGAACGTCGGCGTGGGCTTGCAGTACAACCCTACGGAGGCGGGCGGCGCGCAGCCGCTTCTGCGCGATTTCCTGAGCGCCGATTTGAAGAACTTGCCGCCAAACCATCGCCGTATGAAGTTCCGGGCGAACCGTTCGTTGCGGGATGTAGAGCCGAGTGTCGCCGTCCAGGTGAAGACTATCGATCTTCAGCCCGTGGAGGAAGACGAAATATGAGCGGCACATTGGGCAACCCACGCTACGTCAAGCCTCAGGGAGAACTGCGGCAGAGCCAGGTGGTGATGACGTTCGGGCCTGGCTCGATGGTCGATCTGCCCAAACACTCAGTACTGATCGCGGGACTGGACTATTGGAGCGGCGGCGGGACGGAGATCTTCGAAGCCCGTTTGGCAGCAAAGGCGGCGAAGCTCCTGGAAGTGCCGTCCGTGCGTCTGGTAACACCTCCACCTTCCGATGACGATCCGCTGGGAATGAACCCACACATTGAGGCTTTTCAGTTTCCGGAGTGGTTCATCACACAAGACAACGAGCGGGATTCGGAGGCGATGTTCGGACGGACGCGCCTGCTCGTCCACAGGAAGGCCCTCTCGCGCGGGGCATACATTGACCGGAACAAGAAGCGAAGGTCGGTTGTGCCGATTCGCTTCGTGAGGGCATGCCGTTGTGGACACATCGGCGATATCGATTGGTACGCTTTCGTTCATCAGGGTAAGTCAGAATGTACTCAGCAGCAGCGGCAACTTTTCATCGACGAGCGGGGGACGAGCGGCGACCTGACAGAGATCTTCATTCGCTGTGAATGTGGCAAGGCAGAGCGAAGTGTCGCCCAGGCAGCCCGATTTCAGGACCGTGCGCTCGGCAACTGTGACGGAAGCAGGCCGTGGTTGGGACCGTTCACAAAGGAGTCATGCGGTGAGCCGAGCCGGCTACTGATCCGTAGCGCGTCGAATGCGTACTTTCCGCAGACGATGAGTGTGATCTCGCTGCCCGATCGCGATGAAGCCGTGCGGAAGGCTGTGGACGCGGCCTGGGACTTTCTCGAGATCGTCGAGACCAAGGAGGATCTGGAGCGCGAGATGCGCCGGACAAAGGTGCGCGAGGCACTGGAGGGGATTTCGTTGGAGGAGGCGTTCGCGCAGATTCAGGCTCGGCGCAATGCTGCCCCCACGCCGGATAAGTCTGTCAAGCAGGCGGAACTCGAGACGCTTGCTGCGTCGAAGGAGGAAATCGGGTCGGATCAGCCGGAAGGCGTGTTTTACGCTCGCTCCTTGCCGAAGACGATTTGGGACCGGCCATGGATGAAGCCGATTGAGCGAATCGTGCTGTTGCATCGGTTGAGAGAAGTGGGAGCGCAGGTGGGTTTCACACGGTTCGAATCAGCGGCGCCTGACATCGAGGGTGAATTGGACCTCGGCGTCAAGCGCGCGGTGCTGGCTCGCGAGATGACTTGGCTGCCGGCCTACGAGAACAAGGGCGAAGGTATCTTCATGCAGTTCAGTTCGACATACCTGAATGATTGGCTGAAGAGACCGGAGGTCGCCAAACAGGGTATCCGGTTGAAAAAGGGATTCGATGCATGGAAGCTCGAGCGCCAAGGCAGTTCGCGCGTGTTCCCTGGGTTACCCTATATAGCTCTCCATGGCTTCTCGCACCTGTTGCTCACGGCTGTGGCCCTGGAATGCGGCTATCCGGCAAGTTCGATTCGGGAGCGTATTTACGCTATTCCGAGCGTGGGTTACGGCGTCCTTCTGTACACCGGAAGTTCGGATGCCGAAGGAACGCTGGGCGGGCTGATCGAGGTAGGCAGACGGATCCACAATTCGGTGAGCAGCGCTCTCGAACTCGGGCTGCTGTGCTCGAACGATCCTGTCTGCGCGCAGCACGATCCGGAAAACAGGCAAGAGCATCGCCACTTGCACGGCGCAGCTTGCCACGGCTGTGTGCTGACTGCCGAGACCAGTTGCGAACAGCAAAACGATTTCCTCGATCGCGCCCTCGTCGTGAAAACGGTGGAAGAACTGGGCGCTGAGTTGTTCGGCGACGCCGGATGGTGATGAACGGACTGCTTGCGCTCTCGGCGTCGGACCTCACCGCCTTGAAGGAGGCTCTACGGACTGGGCGCTTTCTCGCGCCGTTTTTGGCCACGCTCATCGAAAGGATCGTCCCGCGTGCCGTATCAGGCGACGTTTCAGCAGCGCTTCAGGGGATGTCCGCCGCCGGCGCCAACCGTGAGGGTCTCGTCACCGCGCTCGAACTACTGGCGGCCGCGCGCGCACAGCAACCGTCCATTGATGAGGTGATCGAACTTGTGACAACAGGTCCCGAGGCCGGCACGGTGACAAACCGTGACACTCAGGTCGTGGTTCAAGAGCTATTCCGAAATGCCGAGCGCAGCGTTCTCGTCGCAGGTTACGAGCTGTATCAGGCAGAGCCCGTGTTTCGCACTTTGGCTGACCGGATGGCCGTGGAACCAATACCGACAGTGCGCATGTTTTTGAACGTCAAGCGCCCATTCGGAGATACCAGCACTGACGGTGAACTCATCGCCGCTTTCGCATATCGCTTTCGCACCGAGCATTGGCCGGCCGATCGAGCTCTACCGGAGATCTACTTCGATCCCCGATCACTCGCGGTCGACGCAAAACGGAAGGCCGTTCTTCACGCCAAATGCATCGTCGTTGATGGACGGACGGCCTTTGTGTCGTCGGCCAACTTCACGGAGGCAGCCCAGGAACGAAACATCGAAGTCGGGGTCCTGGTGCGGTCACAAATTATCGCCGAGCGCCTTATCACCTTCTTCGCCGCATTGATTTCCACCGGCGCGGCAAAGCGGGCACTGTAAGGAAACCATCTGTCAGTGGCGCCGAGCGAAGGGGCCATTATGGCAGCGCCATATGGGGCCAAGGCGCCAGGGCTCGATGTCAGCGAAGGCGCCCGCAGCCTTTGACGGCCATGCGGACCTACTAACCGCGCTCGGCAGGGCGAGAGAAAAATGAGAAGCACGGGGCGGCGGCCCCTGGCTCTGCGATAAACTCTTGAGTCTGAGCTGAACCGGAACCTGCTGCGCCCTGGAGAGGAGTGAGGTCCCCTCCAGGGCATGAGCTT
>PLDF01000001.1 GCA_003135055.1 Bryobacterales bacterium
CCTTCGGCTACCTCTCCGGCGCGTACAACTGGACCTACGCGTTGTGCCAACTGCCCTCCGGCATCCTGCTGGATCGATTCGGCGTGCGGCGCGTGGGGTGCGTGAGCACCTTCCTGTGGAGCCTGGCGTCGTTCGGCGCCGCCATCACTCCCGGGCTCGGTGGCTTCTTCGCGGCGCGATTCCTGCTGGGCGTGGGCGAGGCTCCATCGTTTCCGGCCAGTGCCAAAGCTGTCGGGTACTGGTTTCCGCCGCGCGAGCGAAGCCTGGCGACCAGCTTCTTCGATGGCGCAGCGAAACTGGGGCCGGCGATTGGCGTGCCGGTGATTGGATTGCTGCTGCTGCGGGTTGGATGGCGACTGAGCTTTGCGGCAACCGGCGTGGCCAGCCTGCTTTATCTTCTGCTGTTCTGGGGCATCTATCACGATCCTCCCCACAAACAACTTGCGGGAGCGCCGGCCGAGGACGCTCAGCACGCTGCGCGGCGCGTGCCGCTCGGCTATCTGCTGCGTCGCCGGAAGGTGATCGGCCTGGCGGTGGGATTTGGTTCCTACAATTACGTTTTCTATCTGCTCCTCACCTGGCTGCCGGTGTATTTATCGCGAACGCTGCATATCGATCTGGCGCATTCGTTCCTCTACACCGGAATCCCCTGGCTATTTGCAACCGCCGCTGATCTTTTTGTTGGGGGCTGGATGGTGGATGCGCTGATCCGCCATGGATGGAGCGCAAACGTGGTGCGCCGCACCGTGCTGATATCGGGAACCGCGCTGGGGCTGGGGATTCTGGGAGCGGCGGGAGCGCACACGGTGATCCACGCGGTTTTCTGGATCAGCGTTTCCATTGGCGGCTTGTCGGCCGCAGCGCCGGTGGGATGGTCGGCGCCCTCGCTGATTGCTCCCGGTGACAGCGTGGGGTCGGTGGGCGCGATCATGAACACGTCGAACCAGATTTCCGGAATCTGCGCGCCCGCGGTGACGGGGTATCTGGTGGGGATTCGACATTCGTTCAGGGCCGCGTTCTTTGTGGCGGCCGCGTATCTGGTAGTGGGCATTGCCAGCTACATCTTTTTACTGGGAGAGATTCGGCCAATTGCGGAGCCGGAGTACAGTGCGTAGAGAGCGGCGCGGGGACTTCAGGTACGTTGCTTCGGCGCCACGGTGGCTCGCATAGAACCTGTCGAGATGCCTCCGTCCACGAGCAGCGTCTGTCCCGTGACGTAACCGCTGGCCTCGGAGGCGAGGAAGACGACGGCGCCATCGAGGTCGTGCGGCTGGCCGGGCCGCTTCATCGGGATACGGTCGACTAAATAATCCACCCATTCCTGGTTCTCGTAGAGAACCTGGTTCTGCTGTGTTTTGAACCAACCGGGAGCGAGACAGTTCACCGTGATGCCGTATTGGCCCCAGTCATCGGCGAGGCTCATAGTGAGCTGGCGGATGCCGCCGCGGCTGGCTCCATAGGGAGCGAGCCCCGCGTAGCCAAAGACGCTGGTGACGGAGCCGATGTTGATGATGCGGCCATAGCGGTGCGGGACCATGCGACTGGCAATCTGCTGGGCGACGAAGAAGCTGCCGCGCAAATTGGTGTCGAGGATGAGGTTCCAGTCATCCCAGGTGACGTCGAGGGCCGGCTTGCGCACATTGCAACCGGCGTTGTTGACCAGGACGTGAATGCGGCCATAGGCGGCTTCGGCGTCCTCGGCCATGGCGAGGATGCTCTGCTGGTCGCGCACATCGAGCGACAGAGGGACAGCCCGGCGGCCGAGCGCTTCAATTTCCGTGACGAACGGGAGCAGATCGTCCTTGCGGCGGCTGGTGACGATGAGATCGGCGCCTGCTGTGGCCAGCGCGCGGGCAAAATACTGGCCCAGGCCGCGGCTGGCGCCGGTGACCAACGCGACTTGTCCGGTGAGGTCGAAGAGCGGTGTCATCGCGGCTGCTCCATGTTCGCCGCGGCGGCGTCAATCCTGTCGATCTGGTCAATCCTGTCGATTCGTGGATCGAGCACGATCTTCATCAGGTTGGGCTCGCTTGCGTGGAGCCGGTCGAACCAGGACGGGCCATCGCTGAGCGGCGCAATGGCGGTGATCAACGGCTTGACCTTGATTTTTCCGCCGGCGATCAGCTCAATTGCCCTGGGGTATTCTCCGGCGGAGGCACACGATCCCTGCAGCCGGATCTGGCGCGAGACGACTTTTTGCAGCGGCAACGTGACCTGCGGGGCAAGGTTGCCGACCAGGGTTACGGTGCCGCCTTTGCAGACGCAATCGATCGCGCTGGTGACGGTCTCGTCGCGGCCGACGGCTTCGAGGACGACGTCAACGCCGAGGCCGTCCGTCAGCCGCAAAACCTCGTCGATCAAAGCCGCGCCTGTAGCCTGGATGGTGCAATCGGCGCCAAGGTCTGCCGCGAGTTTAAGGCGCGTGGCGTCCACATCGGCGACGAAGACGCGCGACGCTCCGCTGATCCGTGCGGCCTGCAGCAAGAGCAGGCCGATCATTCCCGCTCCGATGACGAGGACCGAGTCTTCACCGGCCATTTGCGAAATGGCGACGCCGTGCAGCGCAACGGAGACCGCCTCCAACATGGCTGCATCGGAAAAGGAGAGGGTGTCGGGAAGCCGGTAGGTGATGCGCGCGGGAACGGCGATGAATTCGGCGAAGGCGCCGGTGCGACGGTATTCTTCGCAGGAGACGCCGATGACCTGGCGCCGGTCGCAGAGGTTGATCTCGCCCCTGAGACAGAAGCTGCACGGGCCGCAATAGACGGTGGAATCGAAGGTGACGCGATCGCCGGGCGCAAAGTCACGGACAGCGGAGCCCGTTTCAACGACGATCCCCGCCGCCTCGTGCCCCATGACGATGGGAGGAATGCGGCGGCCGGTCGAGCCATCGAATCCGTGCACATCGCTGCCGCAGATGCCGCAGGCCGCCACCTGGATGAGCAACTCGTCGGGCGCGGGCTTCGGGCGTGGCTGCTCCGTGAGGCTGAGGCGGTTGTATTCGGACAGGAGCAGCGCCTTCATGCCGGCTCCAACTCGATCTTCTTCGCCTCGCGATCGAGCGTGACAATGCGGAAACTGGCGATCTGTCCGTCGCGAAGATCCGCCGCTTTAGGAGCAGCCTGCTTGGTGTCACCCTTCCAGCGCGACTGCAACATCGAGGTCAGCGAGGAGAGATCCAGTTGGGGTGCGGCGGCAGCATCGGCTGCGGCGGGAGCGTTGGCGGCGACGCGGGACGTGGTGCGAATGCCCTGGCCAAGTTCCACGATCATCC
>PLDF01000091.1 GCA_003135055.1 Bryobacterales bacterium
CTACGCGGTGGATCTGCTGCTGCGGTGCAACTGCGATTTGCGCAGCGACGATGCGCTGTCGGAGGAATTCGACCACATCGTGGATGCAGTGAACACGCTGGAGATGGATGCGCTGCGGCAGAACAACGGTCCTGCGCAGCAGGCGGCGGAGCCGACGCCGGTGGAAGCGGCGGGCAACATCACGACACCAGCGAATCCCAACGTGGCAGCGAAGGCTGCTGCGGAACTGAAGACGACAGTGTCAGACCTGCCGCTGGTGATGAACGATTATGTGGCGACCTATGTGGACTTCTTCGAAAACAGCCCGAAGGGGCACGGGACAATCGTGGCGTCCCTGGAACGGATGGGGCGCTACAAGGACATGATCCAGCAGGTGCTGCGCGAGGAAGGGGTTCCCCAGGACCTGATCTACCAGGCGTTCGCAGAGTCGGGCTTTCGGCCGCAGGCGGTGAATCCGCGCTCGGGCGCGGCAGGGATGTGGCAGTTCATGCCGTGGGGAACGTATGGGCTGGAGCACACGGCCTGGTACGATGAACGATTCGACCCGATCAAGGCCACGCACGCGTATGCGCGCGAGATCAAAAAGATGTACGACCAGCTGGGCGACTGGTATTTGGCGATGGCCGCGTACGACTGGGGTCCGGGGAATATCCAGAAGGCCGTGCAGCGAACGGGATACGCGGACTTCTGGGAGTTGTACAGACGCAACAATCTGCCGCAGGAGACGAAGAGTTACGTGCCGGTGTTTCTGGCGGTGACGCTGATGGCCAAGAACCCAAAGCAGTATGGCCTCGAGGGCATCACGACGGATCCGCCGCTGGTGATCGACACGGTGACGACGAATTACGCGGTCGATCTGCGTCTGGTTTCGGATATTGTGGGCGCGCCGGTGCAGGAGATCGAAGGGCTGAATCCGAGTCTGCTGCGCATGAGCACGCCACCCGAGGAGTCGTTCGATCTGCACCTGCCGGCGGGGACGGCGGACGTGTTCCAGCGGGACATTGCGGAGATTCCGGTGGAGAAGCGGCGGTACTGGCGATTCCACACAGTGGAGGACGGCGACACGCTGGCGAGTCTGGCGCGGACATGGCATGTCTCGGAGTCGGAGCTGGCGTTTGTGAATCAGCTGAAGCCGGCGTCGGATTTGTCGGGCGTGGATTCGCTGGTGATTCCGCTGGCGCCGGTGAGCGAGCCGGGCGCGCTGCGCAGCACGCTGTACCGGCCGGGCCGCGGCGATACCCTGGTGACGATTGCGGACCGGTTCGGCGTGACGGTGGCGCAGCTGCGGCGGTGGAACAACCTGCGCGGAGGCGCGATTGTGCCGGGACATGGGTTGTATGTTTCGGAACCCGCACACATTTCCGGTTTGCGCTATGGGCGGAGACGGCATCACGCGGCGAAGACGGGCGGGAAGGTTGCGCCGAAAACAACGGCCGCCGGTCACGCACCGAAGAAGCCCGCGTAGCGACGATCGATTTGTGACCGGGCCGGATTCCTGACAAGCGCGCGCTGCTTTCGTACACTCGTAGCACCTCATTTGAAGAAGGAAGGCGCATGTCCTCTTTGTACGCCGCTGGATTGGGCGCAATTGTTCTGACTCTGCTGGTGGTTTCGCTGACGCGCATGCGCGGAGTGAAGACCAAGGCGGACTATCTGGTGGCGGGGCGGTCGCTGCCCGCGTTCGTGCTGATCTTCACGCTGCTGTCGTCGTGGATCGGGTCCGGTTCGCTGCTGGCGGGCGCGGAGAACGCGTATAAGCACGGGTTTGCCGCGCTGTGGCTGGCGGGCGGAGGATGGGTCGGGCTGCTGCTGATCTATTTCATCGCGCCGCGCGCGCGTCATTTTGCGCAGTTCACGATTCCGGATCTGCTGGAGGCGCGCTACAGCCAGACGGCGCGGGTGCTGGGCGTGATTGCGATCCTTTTCGCGTACACGGCGATCCTGAGCTATCAGCTGATCGGCGGCGGATACATCCTGCACCTGATTTTTCCGACGGTGATCACCCCGGACCTTGGCAAGTACATCATGACGGCGTTCGTGATTGTCTTCACGGCGATCGCGGGGATGTCATCGGTGGCGTACATGGACGTGTTCATCGGGCTGCTGGCGACGGGGACGATGATCCTGGCGCTGCCATTCCTGATCCACTCAGCGGGCGGATGGAGCGGCGTGACGCACGCGCTGCCGGCGACACACTTTGAGATACTCGGGGATCTGTCGCTGGCGCAGGGATTCGAACTGCTGCTGCCCACCATGCTGCTGATGCTGGGGAATCAGGCAATGTATCAGAAGTTTTTCTCGGCGAAATCGGAGCACGATGCGCGGGTGGCGGTGGTGGGGTGGATCATCGGGACCGTTATTTTGGAGACGGTGATTGTGGCCATCGCGGTGGTGGGGTCGGTGCTGTTCCCGACCGGCGAAGTCTCGCAGCATCCGCGGGAAATTATCGCGTACACAGCGCTGCACGGAGTGCCGGCGTGGCTGGGCGCGCTGCTGATGGGGGCGGTATTCGCAAAGATCATGTCGACGGCGAACAATTTTCTGTTTTCTCCCGCGACCAACCTGGTGAACGATGTGTTCACGCGCTACATTGCGCCGCAGGCTTCGAACAAGCGGGTACTGCTGGTGTCGCGGCTAATGGTGGTGCTGCTGGGTCTGTGGGGGCTGTACCAGGCGATGCACACGGGCTCGGTGCTGAAGCAGGCGCTGTACGCGTACACCATTTACTCGGCGGCGTTGACGCCGGTGATTCTGCCGGCGTTTTATTCGCGACGAGCGAATGCGGCGGGAGCGGTAACCGCGATCGGCCTCGGCACGTTTGTGACGGTGTTCTGGGATACGGGGTTCGTTCACAACCATCTGCCGGCTGTGGTGGCCGAGCGGGACGCGATCTTCCCTGCCCTGCTGGCGGCGGTGCTGGCGCTG
>PLDF01000361.1 GCA_003135055.1 Bryobacterales bacterium
TTATTATTTAACTTCCCCTTAGTACTCACGTTCGGAATTAAGGTGACGTATTCCGTCAGGCTGCAGGAGCCAGCCGTTTGGCGGCGATCTTCGCCAGCAGGGCGTGAAGATCGCGGCGGGTGACCGGCTCTGCATCTTCTCCGCTCGGCGAAGGAGGGCGCATTGGTCCTGAAGAGCTCGTGATGCTCATGCGCGAGCGGCATCCATCCCGTAGTACGTCGATTCCGCGCAGTGCGGCTGTTGCGATGGCTTGCGCGGGAGCCGATGAGCGAATAGGAGTGGATAAGGAAGCTATGCGGCACGCCGTAAATCGGTATGGGCACCATCGGGAAGACCATCGCGGCTACGCGCGCATGCGGCATTGGACGCGGTTGCGATTCACGGCTCTGGCGTCCACTCCGGCGCGCAACAGGCTGTAGCCCATTGCTTTCGGCAACGCATCGTTCACCACTCAATCGCCGGTTTTTGTACACGGCTTGTACATTCTTGCCTTGGTGGCCAGCCTAAGAGGCTGAAACTAAAGAGTTGGCTCCCCGGCATGGATTCGAACCACGATTCACGGCTCCAAAGGCCGCTGTCCTACCATTAGACGACCGGGGAATTTCGGCGTTGCGCAACTGGCTTTGCCTATATTAACTTCCCGCACGCCGCACTTGCAACGCGCGCATCGAATCCCATTTCGAATCCCATCAAACCACGGAATAATGCCGGGCCGCCGGCGGGATGGACTCAAGCGCGGTTCACTCCGAGCAAGACGAAGGCGGAGAGACCCGCTCGCGTGCCCTCTCCGCCGGGCGGACAGACCACCGGACATCGATACCCGATGATATAAGACTGGATGGGCCACGCCATGACGTTAGCAAAACGGCGCCCCCTCTACTTCTGAAATCGCCCCGCCGGAAACTTAGCGTTAATCTTGAACCGCTGCGCCTGAAATTCCTCGGTCGGATTGCCGTCCGTGATCCAGCTCATCGCGTGCGGCAGCAGGATGCCGTCTTCCGCCTTGTAGTTCTTCAGCCACAACTGCACATCCTGCCGGCCGTTGAGATAATTCATCATCAGCGGAACATGCGTCTTGGCGTCGATGAACAGGTGAACCAGGAAACCGTTGGGCCCTTTGCCTTCGATCGCGTCGGCCATCCCGCCGGGCGCTTCCACCTGGCCCGCGTAAGTGAAGGCGACCGGAAAGTTCACCGGCGGCGAAAGCGTGAAGGCGATCGCATAACGTGCGAAGCTCTCCACGAATGCCTGCTTCCGCGCGGCCGCGGCCGCTTCCGGCGTGTTGCTGCTGATCGCCGGCCCGGCGGCGTTCTTCACCCAATAGTCGCCCCCGTTCAACCCTTCCGCCACGTTGAGCCCCAGTGCCGGACCGCCGTCGTCGCCCGGCATGCCGCCGCCTACCGACCCTATGCCGTCCTCGCCCAATCCCATTCTCGTGATCTGGCCGCCGTTCGCCAGCGACGTTTGCTCGCGGAGGAATTTGCCGGTGAGTTCCATGCTCAGCGCTACCTCGCCGGCTTGGCCGCCGCGCTGGTCCGGCCCCCAGACGGAGATCGATTGGATGGCCGTAATCCTGCTGCCGCCCAGAGCCGCCCGCGCCGCCGCGAGTATGTCGTGCGCGGTGGGCTGGGCGATCGATGGCAGCGCCATGGCGGCGCAGAGCAAGACGGCTTTCATGCTACTTGATCTCGAGGATATCCTTTTCCTTGCTCTTGGCCGCCGCGTCGATCTTCTGCATGTGCGTATCGGTCAGCTTCTGGATCTCATCCAGGGCGCGCTTCTCGTCGTCCTCCGCCATCTTCTTATCCTTGAGCAGTTTCTTCACTGCCTCGTTGCCCTCGCGGCGGATGTTGCGCACCGAGACCCGATGATGCTCGGCCACGCCGTGCAGTTTCTTGACCAGCTCCTTGCGGCGCTCCTCGGTGAGCGGCGGAATGGGGAGCCGCACTACCTTGCCGTCGTTGGCCGGGTTCAGTCCAAGGTCCGACGAGCGAATCGCCCTCTCGATCGGTCCGATCTGCGACACGTCCCAAGGCTGGATGGTGATCAGCGATGGTTCCGGTACGTGCAGATTGGCAACCTGGCTCAGCGGCGTGGGCGTGCCGTAGTAGTCCACGCGGATATGGTCCAGAATGCCCAACGACGCGCGGCCGGTGCGGATCGACGCCATTTCGTGCTGCAAATCGGCCACGGCCTTTTCCATGCGCGTCTTCAGATTCACTTCCACTTCTTTGGAGGTATTGAACGTGTGGCCGCTTGCGGCCGCCGGTTGTGGTTCGGTCTTCATAAACGCAGAATCTCCCGGTATGCAGCTATTCGATTACGGCGCCGACGGCTTCGCCCATCGACATACGCATTATAGCTCTTGGGTTTTTCGTAAGTCCTTTCCGTTCGGAAACAGACAGGCTAACACGTTTGGTGGTGCGGCATAAACGCGGAAACCGGCGAATCCCCGGCGAATGGAGGTACGCGTACGGTACGCGATTTGCAGGCCACAAAGGGGAAGGGGATTGCCGTCCACAAACTCCTCCCGCGGCAAAATTCATGGCCAACCCGAGCGCCTACGGCTATGCCCCCCAGGGGATTTGTAATTCGAAAGGGCGTCGTGCGCACCGGGCGCCGTCGGGGCTCACGCGCGCAACGTTCACAGTCGTGTGAACGCGCTTCGGTTTTCCTGCTTCGTTACCGGCTGGAATGGTAAGAGACCGAAGGAACGCATCAAAGCGAGTTAGGGGGGCCAATAGGCGGCCTCCCACCGGGGCGCTTTTTCATTTGGTCCTCACAGCCTCCAGTACTTCTTTTGCCTCCGATCGAACCCCGGCCAGCTTGCGAGGAACGGCGCATTGGCTTTTCGTCGCTGCTCTGATTGCCGTTCCCCCTCTCTGCGCCCAACGTCCCGCGCCATCCGCGCCTTTCGTCAACGTGAAGGAAGCCCAGCCCGTTCCCACTCGTTACCTGGCGATACCCTCAGGTCTGCCACGCTCCCGGCGATCCCGCTCCGCCCGCGAACCGCAACTTACTCAAGACCAATTTCGCCTCGCTGCGTCCAACCACCTCAAGGGGGAACTACCTTGAGCACCTTGTGGCATGACCTCGTCTACGGCCTCCGCATTCTCGCCAGGAAGCCGCTGTTCACCCTGGTGATCGCGCTCTCATTAGCCGTGGGAATCGGCTTGAATACCGCCATCTTCACGCTCATGAACACCATCCTTCTGCGATCGCTGCCCTTTCGCGACGCGGATCGGGTGGTCACGCTCTTCTCCATCCCTCCGGGACATCCGGACCAGCCGAACGGCGTCTCGGTTCCCGATCTGTTTGACTGGAAGCAGCAGGCGCACTCGTTCGATGCCATTGGCGCTCTGGTGAACAACGCCGTCGATTTCGGGGCCGAGGAGAACGGCGTGCCCGCGGAGCGCGTGCAGGGCGAGAATGTGACTCCCGGCCTCCTACAGGCCCTCGGCGCACAGCCTCTGATCGGGCGTCTGTTCAACGAATCCGAGGATGAGGTGGATCATCCGGCTCCCGTCATCCTCATCAGCCATCGTCTTTGGATGCGGCGCTTCGGCGGCGCGAAAGACATCCTGAGCCGGAAAGTGCTCGTGAACGGTCAGAACACCGCCATCGTCGGCGTGATGGCGCCCGATTTTCGCATCACCGACGAAAACGGCGATTATTTGGCGCCCCTCCCGCTGAATCGTTTTCAGCTTCGCGGATCCGCCCGCTTCCTGCTGACCGCCGCCAGGCTCAAGCCCGGTGTCACCATGCAGCAGGCGCAGAGCGAGATGGATGCCATCGCCGCGCAGCTTGCCAAGCAGTTTCCCGCGCGCGAGACGGACCACGGAAAACCGTGGACCGTGCGTATGCAAACCTTCCGCGACGGGATATTCGGATTCATCGCGCGGCCGCTGCTGCTGTTGCAGGGCGCGGTGGGGTTCGTGCTGTTGATCGCCTGCGCGAATGCGGCGGCGCTGTTGATGGCGCGCGCGTCGTCGCGGCAGACGGAGGTTGCGATCCGCGCCGCGCTCGGCGCGGGCCGCGGCCGCATCTTCCGCCAGTTCCTGACGGAGAGCCTGTTGCTCTCGATCTTCAGCGGCGTCCTGGGAGTCTGGCTCGCGTGGGGCATCGTGCGCGTGCTGGTGGCGATGGCGCCCACGTGGCTGCCCATGCTTCACGCCATCCGCATTGATGGGCGGGTGCTCCTGTTCAGCGCCGCCATTTCCCTGTGCACCGGTTTGATTTTCGGCGTAATTCCAGCGGCTCAGGGATCGAAGGCTGCGTTTGTCGAAACGCTCAAGGCGGCGACTCGCGGCGGAACCGTAGGCGGGGCGAGTCATCGCCTGCGCACGGGGCTGGTGGCGGGTCAGCTCGCGATGGCCCTGATGCTGCTGATCGGATCGGGACTGCTGATTCGCAGCTTTCTTCAATTGCAAGGCGCCGACCTCGGCTGCGACCCGCACGGTCTGCTCACGTTCCGCTACCGCTTTCCGGAAAAGCAGTTTGCCAAGCCGGTCGGCGCCTATCGCGGCCTGCCGCTCTGGGAGTTAAGCGACGTGCCGCCCGCGGAGATCACGCGCGTGTTTGAGCGGCTGCAAACCGAGCCGGGCTTACGCTCCGTGGCCGGCGTCGCGTTTCCGCCGCTTTCCGGCAGCAATCCGATGCCGTTCACTATCGAGGGCCGTGAAGTGGCCAACGCCGATGAGCTCACGGCCGACTTCTATCCCGTGACGCCGAATTTTTTCAACACCATGAAAATCCGCATGCTGCACGGCCGCGATTTTACCGGTCGCGATACGGTTCATGCACCGTGGGTGGCCATCGTCAACCAGACCATGGCGCGGCGGTTCTTTCCGGGCGAGGACCCCATCGGCAAGCGGATTCGTGTGGATTTGTCGCAGGAAGATCGGCTTCGCGAGATCGTTGCGGTGGTGCGCGATATTCCCGCCAGCCATCCGCAAACTAAGCAGGATCCCGCGATCTTCATTCCGTTCGTGCAGGCGGCGGCGCACAGCATCGGGCCGTACACCGGTCTGCGTCTGCAAATGACGTTTCTGATGCGAACCGCCGGCGATCCGATGAGCGCGCTGCCCGCGGTGCGCCGGGCGGTGGAGGAGGTTGATCGGAACCAGCCGTTGATCGACCCGCGAACCGAAGACTCGTATCTGGCCGATCAGGCGCAGTATCCGCGCTATTACTCGATGCTCTTGGGATTGTTCGCCGCTGTCGCAACGGGGCTCGCCGGGGTGGGGATCTTCGGCGTGATGGCGTACGCGGTGGAGCAGCGCACTCGGGAAATCGGGATCAGGATGGCGCTGGGGGCGGGCGGTTGGGACGTGTTTAAGCTGATCTTCCGCCAGGCGCTGGTGGTGATCGCGGCCGGGGTGGCGGTGGGGATTGCGGGCGCCTCGGCTTTAACGCGATTCATTTCGTCGGAGATTTGGGAAGTAAAGACTACGGATCCGGGGACGTTTGCGGGGCTGACTGTGCTGCTGATGGCGATCGCGATTTTCGCTTGTGTGGCGCCGACGCGGCGGGCGGTGCAGGTGGATCCGACGAACGCTTTGCGGCATGAGTAAAAGGCTGCAAAGACGAACGCACGCTAACGCCTCCTCGCGGGCGATGCACGCCCGTCGGGTGCCGAAACGTTTTCTGTGGCTCTGTCTCGGCTGCGTCTGTCTGCAAATAGTTATGGAGCCGCGACCGTAAAGTAAGGGAGCGGATTTTGACCGGCGTTTCCCGAATCCGTTTGAGCACCCCGCCCCATCCTGCATCACTGCACACCGCGGCGCGCTAGCGACTGGCCGTCGTGACGCACGGACGCCCTCTGGGCCCACGCGCGCAGCGTTCACAATCGCGTGAATGCAATTTGTTGGAAAGGTGGGGTCCAGGATGGGGTTCAGCACTTGCAGGATCGCCTGTTGCACCAGACGACCCGCTGGCGCCGGAAATGCCCAACTGGCGCTGGCTCCCGCGAAGGCCTCCGGGGGCAGCTCCTCCTGCGTCCGTCTCCGCCAAGGCTTCGGGCAAATCAACGGCGCGCCGCACAGGCCTCTCTTCCGGACGGGACTTACCAGCCCCAACCAGTGCGTGGGGTGCAAATTCCGAAGCCCGCGATTGAACCTGGGGCAACCGCGCGCGCCAGGGAAATGACTCGCGCGCCGCGATTCGGCGAATGCACGAAATTCCCAGGCGGCCGAGTGCTGAATGCGGAGATCGCCGGCTGCGGCCCACGAAACGCGCCTGGCGGCTATCCGTCAAGGAAGCTTTTGGCGCGTGCCCTTTCCCAATCTTGAGAATGTCACGCCTGAGGGAGCAAAAGGTTGCCGCCGCGTAAGACGTACGGGTAGTCGATAATCACCGCCGCCGCGGCGAAGTTGTGGGGCAGGAAAGGTCCCGAGAACAGTTATCTCGGGTTATCTCGGGTAACATGCCACCCAGATTACCTTACCGGTACCTGTTCGGCCTCCGCTTTTAGCGGTTAACCGCCGGCCACATGCTACTCTTGTGCTCGTAACTGGCCGAAGCCGATGTTCAAACAGATTACGCCGAATAATACTATAGGCGACTTACAAGGATCGATATGATGAGCCAACCGAGCAAAAGTACTCTAGGAGATGACGTGCGAAAAGGTGGTTTGGGGGGCATCTTGTTTGGGATCTTGATGGGTTCCCTTGGGTTCGCCTTTGGCTCTGCTGTCGGCCAGGGGCCTGATGCGGCCTATTTCTGCGCAATCGTGTATTTTGCATGCGGACTTGGAATGTACTTCAAGGTTTCGAGACTCGTTGCCGTTCTAGCCCTCGGTCTTTTTACTTCTGGCGTCGTGACCTTCCTGGTATATTTATCCCGATCCGAACCAGGCATCCACTTGCTCTACAGTTAGAACGGCTGGTCGTTCATCGTGACTTCGATCTGAGCCGCACGCCAATTCTGAAACGCTGAACCGGGCTTCTTCCGATCCAGACAACCAAAATCGGCGAGCTCCGCCACAAATTCTTGGGGGGCGCGCCCGCCATTGACGATGTGATGGGTGCGCGTTTTCCGAGCACGTGCTTGCGCGGGAACTCAAACCGCATTCAGCACGATCCTGAGCCCATCGAAAGCCGGCCGGCGGAGCGTCCCGAATTACGCTTCGGCGGGGACCTCGGGACCGGCCCGGCGTTCCTGCACGGCCGACCGCAGCATCATCGATGCGGTGTAAATCACTACCGCGACCACCAGCCATCGCACCGCGCTGAGAGGCAGCGACTTCACCACGAACGCCGCCAGAAGGACCCCAGGGATGCCGCCCACTGTCAGTCCGAGGGCGGCTTTCCGGCTGTATCGTTCAGAGCGGATGAAAGGCACGCTGCCCACGGACATGAGCACGGCGCAGGAGCCCATCATGATGGGGAATGCGGCGCGTGGATTCATTCCGAGCAGAGAAACGAGGATCATGCAGGGCGCGTAGAGGCCGATGCCGAGCGTCATGAGGGCTCCGAACACGAGGTTGCCCATGATAGCGAACGCCAGCGACGCACCGGAGAGCCCGAGGCTGTCGCCGCCGCCGGGAATCAACTGAAGCTGGGTCAGGGTCATGACCATGGCCGCAGCCATTAGGGCCGCGCCCATTGCGAACCGGATCCGGATGCGGGGCAGCCGGCTGACGATGCCGGCTCCCAGCCATGCGCCCATCGCCGACGAGGCGATCATCGGGACCAGGGTGGCGAAATCGACTTGCACCACCGCGATGAAGATGAATGCCTGCAGCAGCGAGGGCGGCGTGTGCCCCACGACCAGCGTTCCGGGAATTTGCTCGTCCGGCACTAAGGCCCAGAGTTTGAAGAATGCGCTGGTGGTGGCGAAGGAACCGATGCCCAGAGTGTCGAAGACGTTGGTGACGAAGCCCACTCCGGCGTCGAGCCAACCCGGCTTTTGGCGCCCACCGGCGGCGCGCGCCAACGCGGCCAGCCAGACGGCCGCAAAGCCGGCGGAGACGACGGCCAGGGCCGCGAATAGAGCAGCTTTCATGGGCTCTGGAAATTATCCGGAATTTCCATTTTGGCTACCGGTCAGGCTATCACAAGCCGCCAACTTTTGATCCGCCGACGTGCAGTCTAGGGCAATTTTTTCTTTGGAAGCCGTCTTTGGCTGCGCCGGCGTGGCATCTTCATAGAAAGTACTTTTGTGTGGAAAGTAAGAGGCCTTGCGATCGAGCGTTGGTTGTCGAGAGGTCTAAAGGCGGCCTGCCGTTACAGCGCACTGCGTGCACGGCTTTTTCGATGCGTACCTCAAGGGGGAAACATCTCGGCTTACCAACGCAGTTGGCGGTCCACCCGGAAGCGCTGGAACTATCAGTTCCTGTACTAACGGTCGGCTGTACCAAATGGTAGGCGGAGTGAGCCATCTGCATCCCGCTCCGATTTGGCCGGAAGGCGCCGCCGCGCCAGCGCGAGAACGCTGAGAACAAGCGCCGGAATTGAGGCCTTACCAGCGAGTCAACCAGACTGCAGGTCATGCTATTTTCATCACCGTAGCGTGGTCTGAAAATAGGGACGGCCGAAGGCCGAAGTGGGCGCGGGGCATGGCCGCTGTATAACGCGTGGCAAATCCGGACGATGTCTTCTTTGGGGTGGGCGGAGGGATTCGAACCCTCGGCCACCGGAACCACAATCCGGCGCTCTACCAAGCTGAGCTACGCCCACCGTAAGGAGCGATCTCCAGTTTAACAGCCGGACCCTCGAAGCTACAACCCCGCCCGTTTCCACAGCGCATCCACCCGCTCTTTCACGTCCGCCGGTATCCCAATCACCCCCGGCCACGGCCGCGTAAAGCCTTCGCCCGGCCACTTGCGCGTCGCGTCGATCCCCATCTTCGACCCGTAATTCGGCAGACGGCTCGCATGGTCCAGCGAATCCACCGGCCCCATCACGAATTGAATGTCGCGCTCCGGGTCGATATGGTTCAGCGCCTTCCACGCCACCTCGCGGTAGTTCTGCACGTCCACATCCTCGTCCACCACCACGATGCATTTCGAAAACATCGCCTGCCCCGTCCCCCAGATCGAATGCATCACCTTGCGCGCATGCCCCGGATACGATTTGCGGATCGCCACCAGAATCAGGTTGTGGAACACGCCCTCCGCGGGCATCGCGATATCGCGCACTTCCGGCAGTTGCAGCCGCATCAGCGGCAGAAAGATTCGCTCAATCGCCTTGCCCATGTAGTAATCCTCCATGGGCGGCGGCCCCACGATCGTCGTCGCATAAATCGGCTCCTTGCGGTGCGTCATGCACGTCACATGGAACACCGGATATTCGTCCGCCAGCGAGTAAAAGCCCGTGTGGTCGCCGAACGGGCCTTCCGTGCGCAATTCGCCCAATTCCACGTAGCCTTCGAGCACAATCTCCGCGTGCGCCGGCACTTCCAGATCGCACGTCTGGCACTTCACCATCTCCACCGGACTCTGCCGCAGAAACCCCGCGATCATCATCTCGTCCAGGTCCGGCGGCAGCGGCATAATCGCCGAATACATGGTGGCCGGGTCGGCCCCGATCGCCACCGCCACGTCCATGCGCTTGCTGCCCTGATGTTGCGAGCGCCGGTAATGCTCCGCGCCCTGTTTGTGCGTCTGCCAGTGCATGCCGGTGGTCCGCTCATCGAACACCTGCAGGCGATACATGCCGCAGTTGCGCTTCCCCGTGTCGGGATTGCGCGAAAACACCAGCGGCAGCGTGATATAGCGGCCGCCGTCCTCCGGCCAGCATTTCAATATAGGTAGATCGAACAGCGAAAAGCCGTCGTTGCGCACCACTTCCTGGCAATCGCCTTTGGATACGATCTTCGGAAAGAACGCGCCCACCTCCGCCAGTTTCGGCAGCATTTTCAGCTTGCCCATCAGGCCTTCGGGCACGCGCATCTGCAGGAACTCCACAATGCGCGCCGCGACTTCTTCCACCGAATCCACTTCGAGCGCGATCTCCATCTTGCGCATCGAGGCGAACTCGTTGATCAGCACCGGCATCGTGCTGCCCTTCGGTTTTTCGAAGAGCAGCGCCGGCCCGCCCTGCTTCACGGCGCGGTCGGCGAACTCCGTAATTTCCAGCGCCGTATCCACTTCAAACGGGATGCGCTTCAGCTCATGTTTCTTTTCCAGCGCGCGAATGAACTCGCGCAGGTCGCGATAAGCCATAGGCTATGATTGGTTCTTTAACAGTACACTGTTCAGGAGCATCGATGGTCAACCGGGTCGCATTAGTCACCGGCGCCAGCCGCGGAATCGGCCGCGCCACCGCGCTCGCGCTCGCCCACGCGGGCTACGATGTGGTCGCCGCTGCGCGCGCCATGGTGACCACCAGCGCCGGCGCCGGCGTAAGCGCCGTTGTAGATGCAAGCCACGCGCTCGACGAATTGCGCGCCGCCAACCCCACCGCATCCGCTGTCAATCTGGATCTCGCATCGGCCGAGTCCATCAAGGAAGCCATCGGCCGCGTCGTCAAAGAGAAGGGCCGCGTCGATATCCTGGTAAACAACGCCGGCATCACCCGCGACGGCCTGGCTGTCCGCATGAAGCCCGCCGATTGGGACGCGGTGATGCGCACCAATCTCGACGGATCGTTCCTCTGCATCCAGCAGGTGCTCCCCGGCATGATGCGCAACCGCTGGGGACGCATCATCAATATCACATCGGTGGTGGGCCAGGCCGGCAGCCCCGGACAAGTCAATTACGCCGCGTCGAAAGCCGGCCTCATCGGCCTCACCAAGTCGCTCGCGCAGGAAGTAGCCAGCCGCAACATCACCGTCAACGCCATCGCGCCCGGCTACGTTTCCACCGATATGACCAAGGATTTGCCCGAAGAATTGAAGCAGGCCATCATGGGCAAGATTCCGCTAGCGCGCATGGGGACGCCGGAAGATGTCGCCGCCGCCGTCAAGTTTCTGGCCAGCGACGAAGCGTCGTACATCACGGGCCAGGTGCTGGCGGTAAACGGCGGAATGTACATGTAGTGCCGCAATTGTGGGGCGGGCGGATCCCCTGGTCCTCTCTAGGCGTTAAAACAAGGCCGATCTCACGCACCAAAATGCAGCCCCTGAGAGCGCGGATACACCCAGAACGTTCGAGGTCCTGGTGACTGATTGCTGGTGGCTGGGCCGGGTCGCCAGGAATCCGGTGGCCTGAACCGCCAGTTCTCCAAGAGACCGGTCGGTCCGATCAGACCGGCGGCTGCAAGCGCGTTTGTCGGGAGTTTTCAACTGTGGCGCTGCCTTTCACGACGGCTTGGGCTTGATCGAAACGTACAATTGGTCATGGCCGATCCGTTTATTCGGCGCAAGAAGCGTAAAATATGGGCACATCAGACGAAGGGGCCGAACTTATTGCAGCCATTAAAGAAGGAATCCTGGAGGATCAAAGGAAGTCCCGTCCGGACGCGAGAATTCTCGTCTATTGCGACAGGCACCTTCCGGTAAAGATGGCTCGGGCCGTGTCGTGGAGTCTCGGAGAATTCGGAGAGGCTTCAGGCAACGTTAATCCGCTAGATTTTTGGCATTGCCCTAAACCTGGCTGCGAGCGATGCTATGAGCCCAAGATGCTATGAGCCCAATATGTTCGGGTACTTTTGGTGCGGCAGTGAAATGGGAAGCCGCATTGAACAAAATTCAACCAAGCAGCCCCGAGGTAATCGCGAGGGCCTTCCATTCCTATATATCGGGAAGGTCGGGAACGGTCGCAGGTTCCTTTGTCCTCTCTACAAGTGCCATGAGCAAGGCGAGGATGTCGCTTTGTCGGTGATTGATGAAGAAGTAGCGATACCCGAAGATCCACTATCTGCCCTCGGCAAGGAGGAACGTAAACGGGCGAAAGAAATGGCTGTCTTCAAGTCCTTTGCCTCCGCGTCGGGTATCGGCGTGGATGAGGGATCGGCGAAGAATCATCTACCGAACGCTCCCGATATTCGTTGCACGATATCAGGCCTATCACGTTTTTTTGAATTGGGCGAAATCATCAATGAGGAGGTCGCTGCAAAGATCAATCCAAAACGTCAGGCATCCGCTCCCGGCTTTTCATTTTCGCAAGAGATCCCGTTCGTCGAGATCATAGCCAAGAAGAAGAGCAAGACGTATCAGACGGCGGGTGATCCCGTAGACCTGATCTTACACTTTGATCTTCGCTTGGGAAGCAAGAGCGTGGTTCGAGGCCAAATCGAGAAGCACGCGGCACTCTTGGAATCGCTCATTGCTGATGGTCCGTTCTCCGGTGTTTGGATCTTTGATGAGTGGACCAAAACCATCGTCTGGTCCAAGAGTAGATCCTAGGGTTGACTGGGTCTAACCAGTCGGCCTACAACGGCGCTCCAAGAAGGCCCGGGTCGAATTAGTAAAGACAAGTCGGCATCGCGTCACCCAAACTCGGGGCGATGATCGGGGTCCTCTTGGCAACGAGCGCGGTTAGGACGCCGGGTGCGGTCGCCTCGCGCGCTGTGCCAGGTAGTGTTGATCGAGGGCTTGCCGAACGAGCGTTTTGATGACGGCCTGGCGGCTAACGTTAAGGTCCTGCGCAGCCTTATCCAGTTCTTCCAACATGGCGGCGGTGACGTCCACATTAACGCGCTGAATCGGCTGAATCATGCGGCCTTGGCCCTTGAAAAAATGGGATACGTCCTTACCCTGATCCGCTAGCCGCGCGATGGCGTCGGCGGAAACCGGTTTACCTGATTTACGAGTTCTCTTCATACGCTCGGATCTCCTCCTTCGTCGACCTCCACAGCGTGACGAGATGCAGAATCTCGCCCTCCTTGTCCTCCCTGACTTCAAAGATGACGGAATACAGCCGGTCACCCACCCGCCCGATAGCCAGAAACTGCTCCGGAACCTCGGATCGCCGATCAGGCTGCGAGAACAATTAACGCGCCTCTTCAAACCCTATGCCGCGCCGGGGATTCGCTCTGAGGCGCCTGCTCTTCCGAAGGTCGAAGCTAAAGCGCATCTGATATGACTGTTATACCATTCTGAGCCGCCCGGCAGGCAGGCGAACGCGGCATGAACCCCCATGTGGGAACGATTCACCCCCGATTACTCTCCACAAGTCGGCTTTGGGTCAGGCCATGTTTGCAGGTGCCGTCCCCTTGGACCCGCTCTTTACCCCAGTTCCACCGCTCAAGCCCTCAACTGCCCACCCTAAAACCTTGCTAAAATAGTTACTTATCTCCACATGGCAGATCAGGATCCACCACCCCAAGGCCAGCTTCCGCTCCCCGGTTCCCCCGGCTCCGATGGCGGCAATAAGAACATAATTCCCACCAATATCGAAGACGAAATGCGCAGTTCGTACCTCGCTTACGCCATGAGCGTGATCGTGGGCCGCGCCCTTCCCGATATCCGCGACGGCCTCAAGCCGGTGCACCGCCGCATCCTCTATACCATGCACCAGATGGGCCTCCAGCCCAACCGGCCCACGCGCAAGTGCGCCCGCATCGTCGGCGAAGTCATGGGCAAGTATCACCCGCACGGCAACCTCGCCGTTTATGACGCCCTCGTGCGCCTCGCCCAGCCCTTCTCCTTGCGTTACCCGCTGGTCGAAGGCCAGGGCAACTTCGGCTCCGTCGACGGCGACCCGCCCGCGGCCGACCGTTACACCGAGGCCCGTCTCTCACGCATCGCCGCTACTCTGCTCGAAGACCTGGATAAGGAAACCGTCGACTTCAAACCCAACTACGACGATAGCGAAGTCGAGCCCGAAGTCCTGCCCGCGCGCGTGCCCAACCTGCTCTTGAACGGTTCTTCCGGCATCGCCGTCGGCATGGCGACCAACATTCCGCCGCACAACCTCAACGACATCGTCAACGCCACCATCCACCTCATCCAGAACCCCAAAGCGACGCTCGCCACCATCCTCGAAATGGTTCCCGGCCCAGATTTTCCCACCGGCGGCTTCATCCTCGGGCGCAACGGAATCCTCGAAGCCTACACCAAGGGCCGCGGCCATCTTAAGATCCGCGCCCGCGCCGCCATTGAGAAAACCGGCAAAGACCGCGAACAGATAATAGTCACCGAAATTCCCTATCAGGTCAACAAGTCGAAGCTGCTCGAGCAGATCGCTTCCATGGTGAATGAGAAGCGCATCGAGGGCATCTCCGACGTCTTCGATCACAGCGACCGCGACGGCATGCGCATCGTCATCGAGCTGAAGCGCGGCGAGCAGGCCGAGGTGGTGCTCAACAACCTCTATCAGCACACCCAGCTTCAAACCGGCTTCGGCATCATCATGCTCTCCATCGTCAACGGCCAGCCGCGCGAGCTGGGCCTGATGGATTGTCTCAAGTTCTTCATCGACCACCGCATCGAAGTGGTCCGCCGCCGCACCGAGTATGAGCTGCGCCGCGCCCGCGACCGCGAGCATCTGCTGCTCGGCTTCCAGAAGGCGCTCGATAACCTCGACGAAGTCATCAGGCTCATCCGTGCATCCGGAGCGCCTCGTGAAGCGCGCGATTCGCTCATCGCGCGTTTCGAGTTCAGCGAGAAGCAGGCGCAAGCCATCATCGAATTGCAGCTCCAGCGCCTCACCGGCATGGAGCGCCAGAAGATTCTCGACGAGCTGGCCGAGATCCAGCGCCGCATTGCCGGGTACCTTGAAATCCTCGGCTCCGATAAGATCCTGCGCAACCTCATCGTCACCGAGCTCAAGGAAGTCCAGAAGGATTTCGGCGACCCGCGCCGCACCGAAATCATCGAAGATACCGGCGAGATCAATCTCGAGGATCTGGTGGCCGTCGAAGACGTCGCGATCACCGTCACCCGCGGCGGTTACCTCAAGCGCACTACCGTCGATACCTATCGCCGCCAGACGCGCGGCGGCAAAGGCCGCATCGGCATGGGCACGCGCGCCGAAGACGTGGTGGATCACCTGATCGTGATGTCCACGCACAGCTACCTGCTGATCTTCACCACGCGCGGCCGCGTCTACTGGCTCAAGGCGTACGAAATTCCCGACGCCTCAACCATCGGCAAGGGCAAGCACATTTCCAATCTGATCAGCCTGCAGCCCGATGAAACCGCCAAGGCGTTTCTGCCCGTGAAGGATTTCGTGCCTTCCGAGTTTATCGTCATGGTTACCAAGCACGGCGTCATCAAGAAGAGCGAGCTCACCGAGTTCGACAATCCCTTGTCGCGCGGCATCATCGCCGTCTCTCTCGACGACGGCGACGAGCTTATCGGCGCCAAGATCACGCACGGCGATAACTTCATCTTCCTCGGCTCCCATTTGGGCCAGGCGATCCGCTTCGCCGAAAGCCAGGTGCGGCACATGGGCCGGCAGGCGCGCGGCGTTCGCGCCATGGACCTCGACGAGGGCGACTACCTCATCGGCATGGTGGTGGTCGAGAAGGAAGGCCTGATTCTCTCCATCTCCGAGAACGGTTTCGGCAAACGCACGCCGCTCGAAAACTACCGCCTCACCGCCCGCGGCGGCAAGGGCGTCATCAATATGAAGACCACCAGCAAGACCGGCAGCGTGGTGGCCATTCTTTCCGTCAAGGAAGATTCCGACCTGATGATCGTCACCCACAACGGCAAGATCATCCGCATCGAATCGTCCACCATCCGCCAGGCGGGCCGTTCCACGCAGGGCGTGAAGCTGGTTTCGCTGGAAGAGGCCGATAAGGTCGCCGCCGCCTCGGTGCTCCCCGATGCGGAAGTGCCGAACGACGATGGCCAGGGGACCCTCCCCGTACAGTAAAGTAAAATAGAGTGGCGCGGGCCCATGGCCTGCGTGCCGACTCATGCAAATAGCCGACCCAATCACGTCAGCCGCGCTAGCCGCAAAACAGTCGCGCCTGTTCGCGATCCTGCAACCCATGACCCGCGTGATCGTAGCCTTTTCCGGCGGCGCCGATTCCGCCTACCTCGCCTGGGCCGCCACGCAAACGCTAGGCGCCAACGCCCTGGCCGTTACCGCCGATTCGCCTTCGTTCCCGCGCTCTCACAAGCGCGACGCCGAGAGTTTCACCGCGCGCTTCGGCATCGTGCACGAATTCGTCGACACCAACGAATTCGACAACCCCGATTACGCCCGCAACCACGCCGACCGTTGTTTCCATTGCAAGGACGAGCTCTTCACGCGCCTCGAACAATTCGGCCGCGAGCGCGCCATCGGCCATATCGTCTACGGCGTGAATGTCGACGACCTGGGCGATTTCCGCCCCGGACAAAACGCCGCCAAGCAGCACCATGTGGCCGCGCCGCTCGCCGATGCGGGCCTCAACAAAGCCGAGATCCGCGAGCTCTCGCGCCTCGCCGGCTTGCCCACTTGGGATCGCCCGGCGGCCGCCTGTCTCAGTTCGCGCATTCCCTATGGAACGCCAGTGACCATCCAAAACGTGAAGACGGTCGAGACCGGCGAGGAAGAGCTGAAAGCGCTCGGCTTCCGCCAGTTCCGCGTGCGCTTCCACGGCGAAGTAGTCCGCATCGAAATCGCACCCGATGAAATGGAGCGCGCGCTGACGCTCGATATGAGCCGGAAGCTCACCGCCATCTTCAAAGCGCTAGGGTTCCAATACGTCACGCTCGACTTAGAAGGCTATCGCCAAGGCTCGCTCAACGAAGTCCTCAAGCTGAAGCAGAGACCCTGAAGCAGAGACGTGGCGCAAGCACTCTTGCGAAGCCATGTGCCCGCGCCACCAATGGCGGAGTACGACAGTGCTATGGGTGTGACTCCCGGCCTGGTAACGTTTGCGGAGTTCGAGCAGATGCCCGAAACCGATGTGCCTGTCAAGGAGGAGCCTCCCGGATGGAGAATTACTCCAAATGCCCTCGAATTCGTCAGGCACAAGAGAATGGTTCACCGCATGCATCGACTTATGTGTCCGATGCGGGACGCGCCGAATCGCACCGCGAATCTGGGTGAAGCCTACAGGGAAACTGGAACTTCAGGATGGAGAAGTGATCCGCTTTCCGCCGCCGAAATTCGATCATATGTAAACGGCCGATCATCTCTGCGATATTCCAAAGCGGGCGCTTGCCGGCCCGAATCGATCGTCTCGGCTTGGCCGCGCCTATGTAGAAATGGGTTACAAAATAGGCGGGACCGCGTGGCTACGGCCCGATGTGAGCGTCTTGCGTCCGGATTGAAAACCCGCTTCAGCCGAGTTTGGCGGTCGTGTAATATATGAAGTGTATGGCCGTATCTACCAGCCTTCTGACGTTTGCGGAGTTCGAACAATTGCCGGACGAGCCAGGGAAACTGGAACTTCTGGATGGAGAACTGATTCGCTTGCCACCCTCCAAGACACGCAACATGAGAATTGCGGAACGCTTATTCAAAATCCTGGAGCGCGAGTTGGATCGAGCCGGCGGGTCGACCCAGCTTGGCCAAGTTCACATGGAGTTTGGCTACAAGATCGGCGCAAATGCCTGGCTGCACCCGGACGTCAGCATCGAATACGAGGGCCAAACGGAAAACGACTATTTGGAGGGTGCTCCTGCCTTGGCAGTCGAAGTCATCAGCGAGTCCAACCGGGCGGACCAGATGGACCGCAAGGTGAAAAAGTATCTGTCTGGTGGAGCCATAGAGGCTTGGGTGGTCTACCCAAAAACGCGATGCGTCTGGGTTTTCCGTCAGGGATATGCGCAGGAATTCCGCGGCGAGCTTCGGTCCGACATCATTCCCGGGTTGACTATCGATCTGGCTAGCCTGTTTTAGCCGCGTCCAGTTCCCCGACCATAGATCGCGGCTGCCACGAAACCGCTTGCCGACGCGCACGGCTCCGATCGGAGCCACGACCGTAAGCGAGTGGTTGCCCCCGCAGTCACTCGTCCAGCTTGAAGATCCGCTCCATCAGGATCCACTTCTCGCCCGCCTTGGCCTGCGGCAGCGGGCGCTGAAGCTTCCACATCAATCGCTCCCACTCCTGCACCTTAGGGTTGTCGCGGTCGGTCTCGAACTTCGCGTCGAACGAGAATCGGTCGCTCACTTCCATGATCATGAACAGGCGCGTGCCAAGAAGGTATATCTCCATGTCTTCGATACCGGAATCGCGGATGCTCCGAGTAACCTCCGGCCAGACATGCTCATGATGGCGACGGTATTCGGCGATCAGTTGCGGATCGTCTTGTAAGTCGAGTGCGAGACAGTAGCGGCGGCTCATGCGATTTCAGCGGCGGGATGAGATCCCTGGTGCGATCCTCTCGCCGCGAAGTACCAGATATAGAGATAGCAGAACAAGGGCACGGCAAACGCCGTCCGGATGCTGGTCAAATCCGATACATAGCCCATGAGAGCCGGAAAGACCGCGCCGCCGATGATCGCCATCACCAGCAGCGAGGAACCGAGCTTGGTGTACTGCCCGAGGCCCTTAATGCCCAGCGCGAAAATAGTGGGAAACATGATCGAGTGGAAGAAACCGATCATTACCAGGCCCCAGATGGGCAGCGTTCCCGACGCCACCAGCGCGAGACACGCGCATAAGAAAGCGCCCCCGGCAAAAAGACTCAGCAGCCGCGACGGCTGGATGTATTTCATCAGGAAAGATCCGGCGAAACGTCCGATCATGAATCCGATCCAGTGATACTTCAGGTAGTCGGCGGCAACCTTGTCCGAAGTGCCCGGCGTCAGGTATTCGGCGAAGCGGATAATGAAACTCCCCACGCCCACCTGGGCGCCCACATAGGCGAATTGCGCGATGACTCCCTTCGCTAAGTGGGGATGACGCCAGGCATCCGCCAGTTTGGGGTGCGCGCCGCCTTCCTCTTTCACCTCACGCTCGGTCTCCGGAAGGCGTGTGAGAAGTATCAGCACGGCCACCAGCAGAAATACTCCGGCGATTACCACATACGGCCCGATCACGGTCTTCACTTCATCCGCGGCGGCCGCTCCGGCCGCTGTGTTAGTGAGGATGAACGCCGCTCCGATATACGGCGTCACCACCGCTCCCACCGAGTTGAACGATTGCGCCAGGTTAAGCCGGCGCTCCGAGCTTTCCGGCGGGCCGAGAATGGTCACATAGGGATTCGCCGCCACTTCCAGAAAGCTCTGTCCACAGGCCATCACGAACAGGGCAAACAGGAAGAAGACATACAACAGCGAGCTCGCCGCGGGGATAAACAGCAGCGCGCCCGTGGCGCAGATTACGAGGCCGGTGAGGATTCCCTTCTTGTAACCGATGCGCTCCATCAACCAGCCGGCGGGCAGCGCCGCCAGGAAATAGCCGCCGAAGAACGCCGCCTGAATCAGCGACGATTGCAGATCGGTCAGCTGGAACGCCTTCTTGAAGTGGGGAATCAGAATGTCGTTCAGGTTGACGCCGAACGCCCACAGGAAAAACAGGCTGGTGATGAGCACCAGCGGCAGCAGGTACTGGCGCTCGGTGAGCGGAATACTGCGGCCGGTCTTCGAGGTGGTTGTCATGTTAGGTCGCGGTTGTCATGGCTAGGTCGCAGTCGTCATGGCCAAGTCGCCGTTGTCATGGTCAGGTCAGCGAGCGGTCCAGGTGTACATAGCCGCCGTCCACGTAGATATGCTGGCCGGTGGTGTGGCCCGATTGGCTGGAAATCAGGAAGAGCGCCGCGGCTGCGATCTCTTCCGGCGTGGTCATGCGTTTACCAAGCGGGATGCGTGAAAGAATCTCGTTCAACTTGTCCTCGGGGTTGTCGAACCCGGCAAGCCAGTTCCGGTACATGGGCGTCATCACCTCCGCCGGCAGCACGGCGTTCACGCGAATCTCGTAGGGTAGCAGCTCCACCGCCCATTCGCGAGTCAGCGAGAGGATGGCGCCTTTCGAAGAAGCGTAACCCGAAGTTCCGCCTTGCCCGGTAACCGCCGTTTTCGACCCGATATTCACAATGGCGCCTTGCGTCTTCTTCAGCGCTGGAAGCGCATAGTGGGCCATGTTGTAATAGTGCAGCAGATTGCGCTCGATCGACGCCAGGAATTCGGCCGGGCTCCCACTCTCCAATCCCACGCGGTCGTTGACGCCCGCATTGTTCACCAGCGCGTCCAGACGGCCGAAACGGTCGAGCGTCTCTTCCACCACGCGTTTGCAACTCTGCGCCGCCACCAGATCCACCACGATAGCGAGCGCCGCGCCCCCGCCGGCGCGCACGTCCTCTTCCAGCCGGCGCGCCGCTTCCCCGCAGCGGTCCACAATCACCGGGATGGCGCCCTCGCGCGCGGCGGAATTCACGATGGCGGCGCCAATGCCGCTGGCCCCGCCGGTGATCACTACCACCTTATCTTTGAGTTGTAAGTCCATGACGTACTTTTAGACCGTAAAAACGCGCGGCGGTCTCGTCAAAAACTTTGGCCTGCTCCGCTTCCGGGCGGCCGCGAAATCCGCCGCCAGTTCCTTAACCCGATCATACGACGCCGCCAGCAGGCACACCGGCCAATCCGAGCCGAACATCAGGCGGGCCGCTCCAAATGCATCGAACGCGATTCGCAGATACGGCTCCAAAAGCTCCGTACTCCAATTATTCCAATCGGCATCGGCGATCAAGCCGGAGAGCTTGCAGAATACATTGGGATCGACCGCGATGGCGCGCAGGTTCCGCTCCCGGCTTTCGATTGCACCGGCCGCGATTTGATCTGCCGCGATTTCGCCAGCCGCGATTTCGCCGGCCGCGATAGCTGGCTTGGCAATGTGGTCCACTACGAACGGCTGGTCCGGGAATCTCTCCACGAATTCCACCGCGGCCGGCAATTGTCGCGCGCCCTCGCGCAGCCGCGAGATGCCGCGGCAAAACTCGTCGCGCAGCGGGAAGCGGTCGTCCGGCTCCCCCTGCACGATGTGGCGGAAGCCGCGCAATTCTTCGAGTTGCGAGAAGTATTCCCGGCGCTCCGGAAGATTCCGCGCGCGCAGGTCCACCCAGCCGGCCACTCCGGCGATGCAGGGGTCGCGGTCCGCCCGGTTTTCGTTACAGAAGCCGAGCGGGAAAGTCGTCTCGTCTTCCGATTGATCGATCTGCACGGCCACGGTGGCATCGATACCGTTCGCGCTCAGCTCCGGCGCCGGATGCTCCAGCGGAAAGTCGCGCTGCAGCACGCGCATCCGATTGGCGATCCACGAATCGCGGACAGCATCGTAGCGCCAGAAGTGTCGATGAGAATCGATCTGCATCCGTCAACCTCGAAGGTTGATGAAACCGCCGTCAAGGGGATAGTCGCAGCCGGTGATAAAGGATGCGGCGTCCGAGCACAGATAGAGCGCCAGCATGGCTACCTCTTCCGGTTTGCCCATGCGGCCAATGGGCTGCGCGGCGGAAAGAACTTTGTACATCTCTTCCTCGCGGCCCGGGTAAGTGTTGCGCAGGTAACCGTCCACGAACGGCGTATGCACCCGCGCCGGGGAAATGCAATTGCAGCGGATGTTGTGGTGCAGAAAATCGCGCGCCACCGAGTAGGTCATGGCGATGACGGCGCCCTTGCTGGTGGAATAGGCGAAACGGTCGGCGAGGCCGCACGATCCGGAAATCGACGCCATATTCAGAATCACGCCGCCGCCGGACGCCTTCATGTGCCCCACCACGGCCTTGGTGGCGTAGAAGTAGCTGTTGACGTTGATGCGCATGACGCGGTCGAAATCGGCCGCCGAAGTAGTTTCGACGGTGCCGATATGGGCCGTGCCGACATTGTTCACCAGGATATCGATGCGGCCCTGCGCGATCAGCGAGCCGAGCGCTTGACTGGCCCCGGCTTCATCCGCGAGGTCGCAGGCATGCGCCGAGGCATGGCCGCCCGCGGAGACGATTCCCTGCGCGGCAGCTTCCGCGCGCTCGCCGCTGAGATCTAAAATACGGATGGAAGCGCCGGCCGCCGCGAAGGTCTGCGCGATGGCCAATCCGATGCCACTTGCGCCTCCCGTAACGACAGCCGTCTTGCCATCCAGCCGCAGAGTGGGTGATTGGGTCATGGAATGGAAGTGTTAGCAGTATAGTTTGCGGCTACAAACGCTGTCAAGCCGTACTTTATCGTAAAAGACGATGAATTAAAGCTGTCCAGGTTTGGATTGCATAACAGCCGCGTTTCACCGGCCGGCGCCGCGCCGCTACGTGGCGCTGCAAGCGTGAGTTTGGCAGGCGGAAGCGCCTCCCCACCGCGCGGCAGCGTGGGACAGACGCTTGTCTCGAAAATAGCCGCACAAACGCGCAGCGCTAGGCCGCCGAGACCCGAAGTTCCGTTAGGTTCACCCCTGGGGCCAGCGCTCCCAAGGCGCGCAAGTTTCGTCTGTCAACCCGGCGATCTCACCCAGCGATCTCACCAAATCTATCGACGAAGGCTGAAGCCGCAGAAATTCGTCTTGAAAAACCTTGACAAGTCATCGCCCGACTACCTCGGCGCCAGTTTCGCCGCCCTCGCCGATCCCAACTGGCGCGCGCTCCTGACGCGTCCCGCCTCGGGCGAAACTTCGTTTACGGAACTGGCTGAGCCATTCGAAGGGTCGGGCCGCCGACCTGCTCAAGGTCTGGCGGGGCATTATCTTCCTCACGCGCATTTTGCGCGCGACTGACGAAAATCCGAACCGGCGTGGCCGACAAAGCCTATGTCAAATCAAAGCGGCCGGCAAGCGCTCTGGCCAATGGGTCCTGAAAACGAAGTTGCATCCGCGTTTCACGGTAATGCGTAAACGTACAAGCGGCCGGGGACGCTGGGGCGGACATAGTGAACGCTTCCGCTGGCCATGACAGCGACGTATTGCTTGCCGTTCCTGCCTTCGAAAGTAATCGGCGTCGATTGGGCGTCGGTGGCGAGATTCGCTACCCAAAGCTCTTTGCCCGTGCGGGAATCGAAGGCGCGGAAACGGGCGTCCACCGTTGCGGCGATGAAAACCAGGCCGCCGGCGGTTACGATGGATCCGCCCATGTTCGGCGTGCCCGTCTTCGGAACGCCTTTGGCGTCGAGCTCCTCGAACGAGCCCAGCGGCACGCGCCACGCGATATCGCCGGTGTTGGCATTCACGGCCGTCAGCTCGCCCCAGGGCGGTTGCTGGCAGGGCCAGTTCTTCTCGCCGTCCCAGAACAGGTTTCCCTCGCCAAGACTCAGAGATTTGTCGTCGGGTCCAACGCGCTGAAATCGCGTTCCATCCGGGCTTTTCACCAGTTTGTTGAAGTTGCCGACGCTCTGCGTGTTGACGAACAGGTAACCCAGATGCGGATCGAACGACATGCCGCCCCAGTTTCCGCCGCCGATCCATGCGGGGAAGATCACGCGCAGCTTTGGGCCGTATAGCGCGTAAGGTCCGCCGGTGAGCGCGCCGCCTTCCTGCGCCAGAAGCGCTTTGCAATAGCTCTCATGCTCGGGCGTGACGGTTGCGATCTCGCCGGGGCTGAAGCTGTTGCGCGCCAGCGGCGGCGGCTTCAGTGGAAACGGCTGTGTGGGCCATGGCTCATCGCCGCCCCCGGGAAAAGGATTGTCCAATGCAACCGGCCGCTCCTCCACGCCATAGATGGGCTTTCCCGTTATTCGGTCCAGAATAAACAGGAGCCCCTGTTTGGTGATCTGGGCAACCGCGGGAATCTGTTTTCCGTTTCGCCGGATATTGCACAGCAGCGGCGGCGCTTCCAGATCGTAATCCCAGTTGTCGTGGTGCGTTGTCTGGTAATACCACTTCAGCTTGCCCGTCGCGGCGTCGAGCGCGAGAAGCGACGATCCGTAGAGATTCGAGCCCTTGCGGTCCGCGCCGTAAAAGTCGGTGGTCGGCGTGCCGACTGGGACGAATAACATGCCGCGTTCCGTATCGGCCGTAATGAAGCCCCAGGCGTTGGCGCCGGAACGGTCGACCCACTGGTCGCCCTCCCATGCTTCGTGGTTGGGCTCGCCGGGCCGGGGGATGGTGTGAAAAGTCCAGGCCAGCTTTCCCGTGCGTATATCCCAGGCCCGGACGTCTCCCGCGGGCCCGAGGCTGGGCGCTTCCTGAACATGCGAACCGGTAATGACGAGATTCTTGTAGAGCGTGGGTGGCGACGAAAGGCCGTAAAAGCTGTTTGGGAACTTATCGGCGACTCCCGGCCGCAGGCTGACCATACCCTCGTCGCCGAATCCGGGAACGGGATGGCCGGTTTTGGCATTGAGAGAAATCAGCCATCCATCGGCAGTGCCGAAGACGATTCGCGGGGGCGACTGCCGGTCTCCCGGCCAGTAGGCAATGCCGCGCATCCCCGGAGTGTGCTGACTCTCGTACTCCCACAACTTCTTTCCGGTCTCCGGTTCGAGCGCGACCACGCGGTTGTAGGCCGTAGACATATAAAGGACGCCGCCAACCAATAGGGGGCTGGTAGAGGATCGCCGGGCACGAGGCCGGCCGCTGCCGGGACCTCGGGCGGGCATGTCACCTCTAGCGGCCGCGTCACCCCTGCCGGGCACGGGACCTCTGGCGGGTGCGGGAGGGACGGTAGCCTCGGTATCGTAACTCCAGGCAAGCTGTAGCTTCGATACGTTCCCGGCATCGATCTGCTTCAGCGGGGAATAGCGCATTCCGCCGGGATCGTGGCCGTAGACAGGCCAATCCGTTTGGCCCCGCAGCGTGGGTAAGCAACACGTAACCGTCAGGGCTAGAAAGAAAGGAAACCGCATATCGAGATATTTCGTTGCGCAATATGCAGCCGTCTTTGCGTCAATTAGCAGGATGCTATCAGGCAAGCCGGATAGAAGTCAAGGGCGGTTTTGATGCGTGTCAAGGCGGTTTTGATACGGCGGTTTTGACTTGCCGGTTTTTTCGAGACGAAGGGCGCTGCTCGTGCCAAGGCAGGCGCGCATCCGCGCCTCTTTGCGATACCAGTTCGCGACCGGCTTGGGGTGGCTGGCGAGGGTTACGCCTTGCGCTTGCGCCGGTAAGCCGCGATGCCCGCGGCGCCCAGGGCCAGCAGAAGAATCGATGCGGGCTCAGGCGTTCCCTCCCCGGCGCTCACGCTGGCGCCGGACGTGTCCAGCGCGAAACTATCCAGAGTGACGCTGAAATTCGGATGCACTACAATGTTGGCCCAGCCATACTCCGGCGTTGAGCCTTGGAGGACTTCAAGACCCAGGTATCCCGAGACATCGCCGGAGGTCGAATTGAAATGTCCGAAATGTCCGCTGAAGGCGCTGTGCGAAGAGAGATGCACCGACTGTTCGGCCAGGGTGCCCAAAAAAGAGTTGAAAGCGCGCGCAGGACCGACAGAAGCCCCAAAAGGGAGACGCGCGGCGGAGGAAGCTTGCGACGAATCGGGGAAATCCACCGCTGAAAGCGCGAATCCTCGGCGACTGCCGGCATTGAGCAAGGATCCTTCAAAAACCTTGATGCGCGCAAGATCTCCATTAGCCAGGATGAGCTCGTAATCTCCGATGGCTGGGCTGGTATCGATACTCCCCGAAAGCGCATTGAAGTAGATAGGGTTGCCGGTGGAGTCGGTCACGCTGGGCCCAAGATAGCTGATGATGCTCGCGCCGGCGGCTTGGGGAGCGGCAACGGCGGCTAGCGCGATAGACATGGTTCCGTATGTTGCGAGCCGCTTTTCGAACGGGGACTGCACTTTCATACTGTTAGTTTAACTTTAAGATCCGGCTAAGTCACCAGAGACTGGCACTTACAAGGTGACAAACTGTACCGTAGTACGAGTGATGGTGTTCAGCCCCTCTCTCGCCCCCAAACTGGAATGTCCTATTCTCGACAAACCGAAACGTAGGGCTGGCAGCGCTCAGGCCTGAGAGATGTTACGAAGGAAACCAATAGCGGCGCAAGCCCGGACCGATATGGCCGTGAAGAAGGCGAAGAAGAAGCTTGATTGCCCGGAAGGGGCAATAGAGGAACTGGGGGTCGGTGAAATGAAAGACACGTTACGACGGAGAAAACCAAACCCTCCGGAACGGGCGGCATTGAGATCGGTTTGACTGGGGGTTGGCGCCATAAGCCGCGGAGCCAGCCCCGCCGCATCGGCTTTGGATCTTCCCCGGGAGCGCGACTTCCCGGAGAATCGAATCCACACTACCACTGCCACTCCAACCGGCCAGCCAAAACCGGACATCTCTATTTGGCGTTGACACCGTCGCGCCGTTGATGTTTTCGCCTGGGCCGATCGTTAGTTTAACAATCCGTAGACGTTGATCGCAAAGCCGCCCGGCGCGGTCAAGTTGACGCTGCCGAAGGATGGTATGTAGACCTTGCCGTTGGCGACAGTCGGCGTAGCCCACTTGGCCCAGCCGCCCAGATCGTCGCGGCTATGGTTGTCCTCGGAACTCCAGATCCGGTTCAGGTTGGAGGCGTCATAGGCCGAAAAAACTCCTTGATACGATAACCCGTCGGACGCTCCACTGACCGAATGTGAAGCCCAAAGAATCCCGGCGCCAGGCGTGGTTCCATTGGCGGAGATTGCCATGGCGGGCTCGTTCCCAATACCCGAAGCAATGATATCGGTCCCCGCCATCCATGACGCAGTATTAAAACTGGAGCCGTTGAACTGGTACGCGATAGCGGCCCAACCTCGGCCCCATTCGTAGAGGTTGTTGTTATAAAACACCGGGTCGCCATATGAAGACGTATAGGTTGGCCACTCCTGCAACACAGCATCGGCGCTGCTCGAATACCCGCCCATCTGGGAACCATTCAGCAGGAAGAACACTCCAGCCTTACTACCGGCAACCGCATACTGTTCACCGGGCAGCAGAATGGTTCCGACCGAACCTACATCGGCATCTTCATCGTTGAGCGCCTGGAAGTTCCCGGGGGTGAAGAAGGTGCTGACCACCATGCCGGTGATCGCATTCATCTTCAAGACCGTCTCGCCGTAGTCCGAACCGCCTGCATTGGCATCGAACGTCCCGTTTCCGGTGGAGAGGTAGACGTTGCCGGCTGAATCCGCCGTCAAACCTGCGCCCGATTGCCAGATTCCGCCCTCTATTCCGTTCGGCGTAATGCACTTGATGAGGACGCGGCGTAGCGAGGTGCCGTCATAGCCGAAGAGCCAGCCATGATAAGGCCTTGTATCCTGATGGCCGGAAAACGCGATGTAGATGTTGCCATTCAATTCCAGCAGACCGGGCCTCTGCCATTCCATGAAGGGATTGAACGTGACTTGTCCATTGGCGGAGTCCGTCGGATACATCGGGTCTCCCGTACCCGCCACTTTCCCGGCAATCTGAACCGGACTCCCCGATCGCTCATGGCCGGTGGCGACGTCCAGCGCGTGGAGGTAGAAATTTGCCGTGCTGCTTACGTATGTTTCGGCCACCACGTAGATGGTGCCGCTGGCAGCGTCGATCACGGGCGTGGAAGTGATGCCGATGTTTGGCTGCAGACCCTTGTAGACCAAGCAAATGGGGATCGCGCTGCACTGTATTGGCGGGCCGACATTTACCTGCCACAGCACCTGCGCCGCGGGATTGTTGGCATCGAACGCATAGATGGAATTATTCTCGGTGACGGTGTATACCACGTTGTGAGCGACGCCGCCGATGGTCACGTTCGGCAGATACAGCGGCTGCGCGTAAACCTGTCCATCCACCGGCAGAGAAAACAACTTCCCGAAATTGGAATCCGATACGTTGGACGTGGTGAGGAGCGTCTCGGACGGATTTACGCCCAAGCGAGCATTACTGTAGCGATTGGTGATTACTGAAACCGGCTGCCCGAAACCGGCGGCGGCCGAAAGAAAGAAGAAAACAGGTCCGAATAGTCTGTGGATTTTGCGTAACAATGGTTCCTCCAAATGTGCAAAGTGCCAAATTGAAGCTGCCCGACGACGGAAGGGAGCCATCCCCGGAAGCGTGGAATACGTCAGGAACTTACCTGTAGTACAGTCAGTATTCTAGCGCACAATCCAGAGCCCGGAATATGGCATTAGTGCTACTGCAGGTGTATCCTTATGGCTATTGTTGAGGCTTGTTAAATCCCGCATAATGTTGTGGATACATGGCCACCAATAGCTGGAAGCTATTGAATACATTGGGCGGGTAAAGGAAAACTCCCTATGCACGAGACTTATGATAGTACCATTACTTTGGTAAGGTTGAGGTTGCCTTTAGGTTGGTGCGTTAATTCACATGCGGCGATCCTGCCGGATTTTGCCGGCTTGAGCGTGCGGACACTCGCCACCCGAGCTACGTTCGATTCGGGGCTATCCGGCAGCTACAAAACACGGCGGCGGAATCGCCCCGGTCTCGCGGCCAGCCCAGGCGGCCCTTTCTTCGATGAGGATTCCGCGACGCCGGAGGACTGCTCTAACAGTTTCTACCCGTTGCGACTTCCGCGCATCTCTGAGGCTGAACGTTCCGTTTTCACGATCCGGCATCTACGACAGTTGGCCCACCGAGTTTTCCCGGCGGAGGCGCTGGACGAGACCAGCCGCTGCTTTACTTAGCCGAACATCGGCCATGGAAGGAATTCAACCGGGGCTGCTCGAAAAGCGCGGCGGCTGTACTTATGAGGATCCTCGTCGAGGGAACCGAGTTTGAGCAGCCATACGTCGTCATCACCCAGGACGTGTACGAGAAGCTTCTCGATCTGTTTGGCGATGCCAGTCCCTTGCACTCAGCGATGAGACCGCAATTTAATTTCGTGCGGGTTTGCCGCTAAGCTTATGCACGGCGCGACACTGAACGGGTTCCTATCCAATTTCGTCGGCATGCGCTTCCCTGGGAAGCGTACGCTGGAATGGGGCGTGGAGATCGGCTTTGTTAAGCCCGCATACGTTGGCGACGTTCTCAAACTGCACGCCGCCGTCAAGCAGCGGCTGGAATGCAATAAGGTGGTAACTCTGCATTTCCGGTTTCTTAGGGAGAGCGTCATTGTCGCGAAAGGCCTCGTCTCGGTCATGATCTGCGACCTTTGACGCGTCGCGATCCCATGCAACGGTGAACTCGGGCTACTGCTGTGGGTGACTCTCCCTGGCAATAACCGCTTCCCACCCTCCTACCATCGTGTAGCGGCGCCGGAGGAGCAGCCAGGGCAATTTGAACGCATGGGAGATTACCGTCCTTGACGGATGCGCGCCGAATTCGGTCTCGGCGATCGACGGGCGCGACCGGATAAGGCTGAAATCGCGTTCGAGGCCGAGCGATGCCGGCAGATTCTCCCAGAATGCCTGGCCCATGTCGTGCAGATGCGCCGGATAAGTGAAGTCGATGTGCACCCCGAAACGCCCGGCCAGTTGAACGATCGACGCCACATTGGGCGTCCGGAAATATGCGCGGCCATGCTCGCACAAAGAGTTCAGCAGGCCGAGGATGGTATCGCGCGGATATGCTATATGCTCCACAACTGCGCTGGCGATGACAATATCGAATCCGTCGCCGGCCTCTTGCAGGCTCCGATAACAGTCTACAGTGGCTGCGCCCCAATCCCTTTGACAAGAGGCGTTGTAGTCGACCAGCGCGATTTCGACGCGCCGAGTTCCCCTCTCCGTAAACTGGCGCGCCAGCGATCTGGAGATGGTCGCATCCACGCCCCCTCCGAAATCGAGGATCCTCAGATCGTTCTTGGGCGCATCGCTTAGTTGCCGGAACAAATGCCGGGCGAAGCGATCGCTGCCGTCGAAGGTAGCCGTACCGCCCGTGGCGTCGTAGTAGCGGCCGTAGTAGTCGCTCAATACATTCGGCTGGGGCATCCGGGAGGCGGACATGCACCCGCAGCGGCATGCCAGAAGATTCACCAGCGGGTTGCGCTGAAGCGCGATCACGGGCCGCCGATTCCCGGCATAGGCGCAGATTGGGCACGCCGCTTCCTCCGGCCGCAGTTCGTTCTCGGATAAGTGGACGCCTTTCTGATGTATCGAAACTGGCATCTGTCACTCTCGCGGTCTGTCCGGGCGCGAACTGGTCCTCGGACTTTCCCCAGCATCGCCCGATTCGGGTACGAACCGGCGCGCATGCGGAGACGGAATGGGTGCGGTCAAATCCTGGGAATCAGGCATACGCCACGTATCGTTTGGAATTGATTTGCCGTGCAGGGGTCAGTATGGTTGCGATAGGGGACTGAAAAGGCTCTGTGGACCGGGCATAACAATCGAAACCTCCGAGTGCGCGGCTGCGCCAATCGAACATACCGGCAGCAGCAAGGCCTGCCTGCCGACGCAAAACTTTTGCCAAACGTCCTCTTTAAACATCTCATTCTAGCGTACGGCCGGAGGCTGTGGGCAGTAGTTTTATTTGATTTGGGATGTATCTTTAGTGTCTTTCATGAAATCGTCGCCTTTTCCGGCAAAATTGTTTCCTGCAAGTGCGTTTGGCCCTTTATCTGTATGGGTTTGGTGGCTATTTTGAAATGGATTGGACCGGTAGCGCCATTTGTGGTCGCGGGTACGCGGGGTTAGAAAAGCGCGTCGCCGAACTGCCAGGACGAGTTCGTCAACTGGAATCGGCTGCGACTTCTCATTACCGTAGACCGGCGCGACCACCGGCAGGGATGCCAGCGCCCAGCACGGCTACCGTGATAGCGCCACGCCGGAAGAGCGCTAATTGCGGGTGGCTGATCGTCCTATTGCGGATTGCAATGACTATGCATGGGGGCGTCGCCGTGGTTACCCGAAGCGCCGGAAGCGGGGCTTCGGTGGGCGCGAGAAGGGACCCAACCATGACCTGCTCTTCCGGCGACGCCTTCGCCACCGATTCCTCCGCCTTCGAGCGCCTCCAATGGGTGGCCAATTCCTGCGAGCGCGCCTATCGCCGCGCCCTCAACAGGTTCGTTACCAGTACCCAATTGCAGCCGTTGAGGCTCCGCGGCGGAACGGGCGTGATACGCTGTGGTTGCTGTGCTGCCGTCTCCCGCTAAGCCCTTGCCGCCCGCCTGCGGCCAATGCACGACCAACATGCAATTGGCGTTGCCCGGCGCGCCGCCGCAACAATCGGCATCGCAGTTGCTTCGCGCAAGCGACGGCAAGATGCGGATGGATTACGGAAATACTTCGGTGATCACCAATCCGGCGGCGCAGCATGCGATCATTCTCGATCACATCAAGCAGGAGGCGCGTGTGATCCCGATACCGCAGATATCTCAGATGCCTAAAATACCCCAGTTGGGAGTGCCCGGAATGCCTGGCGCGCCCGCGCCGCCCGCGGTTCAAAGCGTGGATTTGGGCAAAGGCTTCATTGAGGGCCACGCGGTAACAGGCACTCAGCTTACGTTTCACATGCCCACCATGCCGCCGGTTCCGGGGATGCCGAAGGCTCCGGGAATGCCGCAAGCGCCAGGCGCACCGCAGGCTCCGGGCATGCCGCAAACGCCGGGCGCGCCCAAACCTCCGGCGATGCCTACGGTGGCGGAGGTGTGGACCAGCACGTCGCTGCACCTGCCGGTGCTCACGAAGATCACCGGGAGTTTCGGACAGCGCACGTGCTATTGCAAGAATGCGCCGACCGGGGAGCCGCATCCGTCGGCGTTTCAGATTCCGCCTGGGTATAGTTTGGCGAAGTAATTATAAGAGACTCAACCCGCCGTCATCCCGACGGATTCCACCACTCGATAGCTCGGCGGCCGCGGTTTCCCATGGGTGTACGTCTCAGAATGGGCGAAATGCGGGGGCGGCTGGCGTGGTCTTGCGGCGGCTGGACGGGCACGGAATAGTGTCCGTTTGTGGGACTAGGGTCGTTTGGCATATCGGCATATTGGGGCCCCGACAGGCCTGGGGCCGCGAAAGATGCGGCCTGTGATTCGGGTTGTAAAGCGCAATAGTGATGCAACAACGATAGTTTGTTACGGGTGACTGCTTCCAAGAAGGGATTGAACGGATGAGCGCCGCCGACTGGCCGGCGCAGAAGCGATCGCGGTTCGCCTGCGTCGGCCGGTCGATTATTCAATTGTCAAAGATCCGGAGGCGCGGCGAACGGCCGATCAGAGAGGAGCCGCGGGCGCCGATAGCTGTCCGTTGAGGGGACGAGGGTCAATACGGTTCACTTAACGCCTCTAGCCCGGAAATTACGGGTATTGGCTCAATTCGAAGCGCGTTCACAAGAGTGTGAACGCGGCACGCAGGAGTGCGTGCGCCACGAGTGCGTGCGCCACAAGTGCCTGGGCTAGGCCTAAGCACCTGAGGTAAGGGCACGTTACAATGGAGCGCATGCTCCGTGGAATCCGTCGCGCCGCGGCCTTGCTTTTGCTGGCGTGCACGACGCTGGCCGGTGAAGTCCGGACCCTGACCATCCTTCACTTGAACGATCTGCACGCGCATATCTCGCCTGAAAACGGGCGCGGCGGCTTCGCCTATCTGGCTACGGTCATTAAGCGCGAGCGCGCCAACTGCGCCGATTGCATCCTGCTCAACGCGGGCGATCTGGTGCAGGGCAGCCCGGTTTCCACTATCTTTCACGGCGATCCCATTTACCAGTTGGCGAACCTGTTGGGATTCGATGCCGCCTGCCTGGGAAACCACGAATTCGACTACGGCTGGGCGCAGGCCGCGCAGTTCGCCAAAATCGCCAATTACCCCATAGTGACGGCCAACGTGGTGAACGCCGCGGGGGAGCTGATCACGCCGAAACCGTACGTCATTCTTAAGGTCAACGGCTTGCGCGTGGCCGTGATTGGAGCCATGACCGAGACTTTGAACACGCTCAGCACTCCCAAATCGCTGGGCGAGTGGCATACCATTCCGCTGGTGGAGACTGTGCGCAAATATGCCCGGGAGCTGCGCAGCCAATCCGATCTGGTGGTGCTGCTGGCGCACATCGGCGGCGGAGAAGAGAGCGCGATCCTGAATTCGGTTGCGGAGATTCCGGTGTCGGTAACCGGCCACATCCATTCGGGAATGACCGAAGCGATGTCTCACGACGGCCGCGTGCTGGTCCGCGTCAGGAGTTATGGCGAAGAGCTGGGCCGCCTGGAATTGAAGGTGGACACCGAAAAGAAAGCCCCGGTCTCGTGGACGTGGAAGCGCATCCCGGTGGATACCGCGAATACCGAGCCCGACGCCGCGATGGCGCGCCAGGTGAAGCTTTGGGAGGACAAGGTTACCGCCCAAGTGGACCGGCCGCTGGCGATCGCCAGCCGCACTTTCACCAAGGGCGAAGTGAAGCGGCTCATCGAGCAAGCCCTCCGCGAAGAAACCCACTCCGATTTCGCATGGATGAACAGCGGCGGCGTCCGCGACCCACTGCCGCAAGGCCAGTTGCTGGACCGCCATATCTGGAACATTATGCCGTTCGACAACGAGGTCCTGATTGGGACCTTTAAGGGCCGCGACCTGCCCAAGGTAGTGATAGGCGACAAAAAGATCGACCCCGATCGCGACTACACGCTGGCGGTGAGCGATTACACGGCCGCCAATCAGGAGACAGGGGAGAATCTCCGCACCACGGGCCTGCAATTCCCCAAGTACGCCGGGCTGATGCGGGATATGCTGCTCGATTGGTTCCGTAAGAAGAAGGTCATTGAAAGCGTGGAGTAGGGCGGGGTTCGCCTGGCAACTGCCGCGCTGGCGTTCGGGGCCACGGCTGAGCCGGAAAGAGCGCGCGAGGCTCATCGTCGAGGCTCGCCAGTCAAATTGATGTCGGGCCGGTATCGCGATTCTGTTTTTCCCTCTGGTTATTGTGCCGCTTTGGTATGGCCGCCAATCGGATTGGGGGCTAAACATTTTCGGGCCGCCGTCCAGACCCAAAGCTGGCAAAGGGCGGGGCGTCTGGGTCAACAACCGGGTCGGCAACAGGCGGTTGGGGGGCTGCGTGATCGGGGGTTTTCGGATTCTGACGGAACGATACCAAATTCGCGGAAGTGGGTGTGGATTGTTGGGGTTGCGGGGAGGGGGCGGCGGGCTCAGCGTTCTCCGGCAGGGGACAGGGGTTGGCGGGCACGTTGGCAGGCGACAGCGCCTGCCCCACTTTGAGGTGTTGCAACTCTTTGAGGGCGCGGTGACAGGTGCGCTCGAACGTGGAGGAGGCGTTGCAGCGGGACGCGGCTTTCCCTTCGGTGGTGCGCGGACCGGTAGATTTTTGCGAATTCATGCGGTCCGCAGCGGTTTGTTTAGCGGTTGGCATAAGGCCTCTCGACTAAAGGCTAACAGGCGTTTTTGGGGTGCAAAGGGAGCGGCGGGGCTTAAGTGCTTTAGAATGGCCGAAAAAGGCCGAAAAATAAAGGTCGAAGTGCTGTGAACGAGGTTTTTGGGGAGGGGGCGGAATGTAGGAAAGTCCCAGTTCCGGGCAAAGTAAGCAGCGGGTTGCCACTCCCCCGATCAAAGATGCCTGCACCGGGGTGCGCTTTCGAAGTAAACCTCGACAGCCTTCCTATACCGGCAGCTGTTGGAGTAACGCGTCTTCTGCGAACTCCGCCGGGTCCGTAAAGCTCTGGAGCGAATCGAGCGATTCCAATACGCGCTCGAGCAGACTGTCGGTTTGTGAAACCGTGGTCTTCAAGGTGTCGATGGAACGCGCCTGTGAAGTGAGGCGGTCGTCCAGCGACGACATGGTCTTCGCAAGCAGTTTTTCCATTGCCGAGACAATTTGCGAAGTGGATGGCATATCCGCCAATTTGGCGGCGTGCTCATCGAGCCGCACTTCCATTTGCGCGAAGCGGCCGGTGCTGGCGGTTTCCTGCGTGGCGATTCTGGTTTCCAGATTCGCTAAGGCGCGCTTGATCTCTAGGGTTACAGCGGGGTCGAGGCCGCTACCCTCGCGGCGTCCGGCGGTCAGCACTCCAGCCGCTATGCCAGCCAGAAACGCTGCAACTCCGGGAAGGATAAGAAATGTTCGTGACATCCGTAGTACAAGTATGCGCCTTTTTGCCAAGCAAGTGCAAGTTCTACTATAAGTACTAAGCGTACTGAGTACGTACTGGGTACGTCTCGCAATTGCTTACCTCAGAATATACTGCCATTCTAATCAGCATTAACCGATCCGTGATATCCGGCATTTTGACGGTCGGGAGTAGGAGATTTCTGGTTGAATGAAGCGTCTGAATCCGCCCTCGGTGAGGCGCAGCCTTTCTTGTTGGTTTGCGACCGCCAAGGTTGCGTGGTTCGCCTAAGCGCGTACGCACAATCCGAATTGGGCGCCCCGGAGAACCCGGCGGCGGAATTCGCCGGCTGGAATCGCGCCGGCGCAAGCTATCGGGTGTGGCCGGTTCTGGCGCTGCCCGGCGCGCTGCTGATCGGCGCGCAAGCGGAGCGGCAGGGCAAAACGGATACGGTCCGGATTGAGGACTGGATTCTCCGCCACTATCCGCGCCTCCAGCGGGCGCAACGCGAACTCCAGGATCGAGCGCGAGGCCGGGGAAACGGCAGCGGATGCGGAGCCGCCCGGCAGATCGAGCTGGAGCGCCAAAGGCTGGGGCGCGAGCTGCACACCGGCGTGGGTCAAATGCTGGCGGCCATCGGTCTGCAACTTGAGGCGATCGCCATCCAAATGCCCGATCCGGCGGAGGCGATACGACGGGCGCTCGATGCGATCGGGCGGCTGGCAGGCGGTGCGCTCGAACAAGTATGCGGGATCTCGCGCCGTTTGCATCCGCCGGAGTGGCAGCGGCTCACGCTGGAGACGGCGCTGAGCCAGTTGTGGGAAGTCACCGGGATTGCGCAGCGGTTCGAGGCCCGGTTATGCATTCAGACGCTGCTGGAGGAACCGGCGCAGGAAATCAAGGCGCTGTTCTACCGCGCCGCGCAGGAAGGGTTGGCCAATATCGCGAGGCACTCCGCCGCTTCGCGGGTGGAGATGAGGCTCGAAGCGCGGAGCGGCACGGTCTCCCTGATTATTGGCGACGATGGCCGCGGCTTCGATGCCTCCGGGTTGGCCGCCGCGCCGGCTAGCATCGAGCGGGGCATCGGGCTGCGGTCCATCCGCGAAGAGGCCGCCCGATTAGGCGCAAAACTGGAAATAAGGAGCGGGCCTGACGGCACTACGCTAAGAGTGCTGGGGCCGTTCGCACCGCGCGAATAAAGGACCAATGGGAGAAACGCCAGGCATTACGGAAACGCAAGGCATTACCGTAGTATTGGCGGACGATCACGCCATTATGCGGGAGGGCTTGGCCGCGCTCTGCGCCGCCAACGGCCTGACCGTTCTCGGCCAGGCGTGCGACGGTCCCTCGGCGCTCGAGACGATCGCCAGCCTCAAGCCCGATTTCGCGATTCTCGATCTGCAGATGCCGGGTATGACGGGCGCGGAAGTGATCCGGCGCCTTCGATCGGACGGATGCGCGGCCAAGTTGCTGGTGCTCTCCGTCAGCCGCGAAGATTCCACGGTAATAGAAGCGCTGCGCGCAGGCGCCGACGCTTACCTGCTGAAAGACGGGCCCGGGCGGCATCTGTTGGACGCCATCCAATTCGTGCAGGATGGCGGCGTGTACATATCGCCGCTGCTGCGCGGCGCAGGATTGTTCACCCGCGCGGAGAAGACCGCCGCGCACAATCCCATAACCTGTCTCAGCCCGCGCGAAACGGAAGTCTTCTCTTACCTGGTGAATGGGCTTCGCGCCAAGGATATCGCCGAGCTGCTCGACATCAGCCCCAAAACCGTGGATACCTACCGCGCCAGTCTCATGCGCAAGCTGAATGTCCACGACCTGGTGGGACTGGTAAAGTTCGCTATCGAGCGGAACTTAACGGGAACGTCCGCGAAGCGCTGAGTTCAATGCATTCAGCGCCGCAGGGTGACTGCTAAGCCGAGTGCTTCGTTGATAGGTTTCGAGCGACCGAATCAGATCTTCTACGGCGGCCCTGCGCCGATACAAGCGCTGCAATGCGCGTTTGCGGACGGCATCGCTCGAGATCGGGCGGTTACGTTCGACCGAAGAAGGGGCGGGGAGGGTAATGGGCATCATGTCCGAGGCTTCTCCTAGCATGTAACCTGAAGTATTTCCTAAATCTGAAACCGATGTATTTCCTCTGTAAGGGTAATCACATTTCTATCTTTGGTCAAGACAATCGATCAATTCCCGGTTTTTCTACTTACTATCAGTCGCCTCCGGGGAAAACCCGGTTGACATCGACCCGTATTTATGGCCATGCACTTACAGGTGGACACTGATTACTAAAGAAGGGGACAGGCGCTTAAAACGTTTTCGGGATTTCCTCGCGCTCGGCCGCGAAATCCCGCTCCCTCATGGTCGCGGCTCTGTCTCTGCTGCGTCTGTCCGCAAATAGTTACGGAGCCGGCGTTTCCCGAATCCGTTTAAGCACCCGAAGGGGACAGGCCGGGAGGCCCGTCCTACATATCGTGCTACGATATTAAATGTCCTTGCCGATCCGGAAGCCACTAAACCCGTATGACCTATCGCGTCGGTATGCCAGCGACTTGGCAGATGCGGACTATCGAGCTCTGGCCGATTTCCGGCTTCAGATCCGCCGGTTTCTCCATTTCAGCGAAGAGGCGGCCCGGTCCGAGGGACTGGAACTGCAGCAGCACCAGTTCCTGTTGACGGTCCGGGCGCTTATGGGCTCGCATGGTGGCTCGCATGGCCCGACGGTGGGAGAAATCGCCGAGCATCTGCTGATCCGGCATCACAGCGCCGTAGGCCTGGCGGACAGATTGGTGGAGCACGGCCTGGTGGAGCGCGTACGCGGCGAGGGCGACCGGCGCCAGGTTCGAATCCGGCTGACTGCCCATGGCAAGAAAACGATCGCGCGGCTCTCCGGCATCCACCGGGAGGAGCTTTTGAGCTCCGGCCCGCTGCTGGTGGAATCGCTCGGCGCGCTGCTTCAACAACTTCGCGAGCAACGGGAGCCGCAGCGAAATCATGAGGACGACAAGGACGATGTTTCCAAAGCTTAAGACTGCCATTCATAAGACGATTCATCCCCCGGAGGCAACCGGCGCCGAAAAACTGGGCGACTTCACCACTACGCCGCGCGTCATCCCGATATCCCTGCTCGCGATCGGCATTGGCCTTGTCAGCGCCTTCATCGCATTGTTTCTGCTGAAATTGATCGGCCTCTTTACCAATCTCTTCTTCTTCCAGCGATGGAGCATTTCGGCGGCGTCGCCCGCGGCCAACCACCTGGGCGGCTGGGAAGTGGCGGTTCCGGTTATCGGCGCGCTGATTATCGGCGTGATGGCGCGTTACGGGTCGGAGCGGATTCGCGGCCACGGCATTCCGGAAGCCATCGAGGCGATTCTGATCAACGGCAGCAAAGTGGAACCGAAAGTCGCGATTCTCAAGCCGCTATCGAGCGCGATTTCGATTGGCTCGGGCGGACCGTTCGGCGCCGAAGGACCCATCATCATGACGGGCGGCGCATTCGGCTCGATGATCGCCCAGTTCTTTCACCTGTCGAGCACGGAACGAAAGACGCTGCTGGTGGCCGGCGCCGCGGGCGGCATGTCCGCCACGTTTGCCGCGCCCGTTGCGGCAGTGCTGCTGGCGGTGGAGCTGCTGCTTTTCGAATGGAAACCGCGAAGCTTGATCCCCGTCGCGCTGGCCAGCGTGGCGGCGGGGGCCATGCGCAGATACCTGCTGGGAGTGGGCCCGCTCTTTCCGGTTCCGCCGCACCCGGTCTTCATCGGGCCGGGAGGGCTGATGGGTTGCATCGTCGCCGGCGTGGCGGCAGGCGCGCTATCGGCCTTGCTCACGCTGGCGGTATACGGCGCCGAAGATCTGTTCCTGCTGCTGCCCATCCACTGGATGTGGTGGCCGGCGATTGGCGGCTTGACCATCGGACTGGGCGGCCTGATCTTTCCGCAAGCGCTCGGCGTGGGCTACGACACCATCGGCGCCTTGTTGCAGGGAGACGTGCCACGGAACACGATCGTGGGCATCCTGCTGGTGAAGTCGGTAATCTGGGCGGTGTCGCTGGGGTCGGGCACTTCGGGCGGCGTGCTGGCGCCGCTGCTCATGATGGGCGGAGCCTTGGGCGGGCTTGAGGCGATGTTCCTGCCGCACGAAGGCGCCGGGTTCTGGCCGCTGGTGAGCATGGGCGCGATTCTGGGCGGCACGATGCGCTCGCCGTTCACCGGCATCGTCTTCGCGCTGGAGCTGACTCACGATGTCAACATGCTGCTGCCCTTGCTGCTGGCGGTGACCATCGCGCACGGGTTCACGGTTCTGACGCTGCGGCGTTCCATTCTGACGGAGAAAGTGGCGCGGCGCGGATTCCATCTCAGCCGCGAATACGCCGTGGATCCACTGGAAATCCTTTTCGTGCGCGAGGTGATGCGCAGCGACATTGTCGCCTTCCCGGCGAATATGCAGTCCGCGGAGGCGGCCGCTTCGTTGAAGCCGGGCCACGTGCGACGCGGCCAGTTGTTATACCCGGTAGTGGATGCCGATCGACGCCTCGCCGGCGCCATCACGCGCAACGATCTGCATGAGACGCTGCAGGGCAAGCGCCCGAGGGGCTTGCTTGCCGACGTGGCCAAGAAGGACCCCGTGGCGGCCTATGCCGACGAGCCCTTGCGCGTGGTGGTCTACCGCATGGCCGAAACCGGATTCACGCGGCTGCCGGTTTTGGAGAGCGAGGAAACGCGGAAACTGGTAGGGATGATTTCGCTGCACGATCTATTGCGCGCGCGGACCCGGTCTCTCGAAGAAGAGCGCCACCGGGAGCGCGTGCTGCGAATCCGTTTGCCGTTTGGGGCGCGGGGACCGGCTGCGGCGGATCGCGAGACATGACGACCATCGGCCATTCCAACCGGCCTTTGGATGAATTGATCGGAATGCTGCGGGCGCACGGTGTGGATTTGCTGGTGGACGTGCGGACTATTCCCAAATCGCGCCACAACCCGCAGTTCAACACGGACAGTCTTCCGGCGCCGTTGCGCGCGGCCGGCATTGACTATCTGCACATGCCGGGGTTGGGCGGCTTGCGGCACGCGCGCAAAGACTCCATCAATACCGGCTGGCGCAATGACAGCTTTCGCGGTTATGCGGACTATATGCAGACCCCGGAATTCGACGCCGCGCTGGCTGAGCTGTTGCAGGTATCGGATGGGCGCCGGGCGGCGGTGATGTGCGCGGAAGCGGTGCCGTGGCGATGCCACCGTTCGATGATTGCCGATGCGCTGACGGCGCGCGGGGTTGCCGTGGAGCACATCATGAGCGCGGTTAAGCGGAACCCGCATAAGATGACGGGGTTTGCGCGGGTGGAGGGAACAAGAGTGACTTATCCGGCGGAGACTTTGGAGTTGTTCTAGCTTAAAGTCTATTGCCGTTCGTCGACGGATTAACCGGAGAGCACCCGCGCCGACTGACATCGTCGTTCATAGAGCGAGAAAAGTGAGGGGCGTTGGCGAGGCGGATGGGGTGAGTGGAAGGTCGAGGCTGTCAATTTTATCGCGGAGGCGCGGAGTGGCGGAGGAAGGCGCGGAGTTTCGAGGAAGTCTGAGATGCCGGCGAAAGGGTCAGAACGATGGTAGTCCATGCGATTATTGAGTGGCGCGGAGGCAGGAGGAAGCGGAGAAATCAAAAGCAAACTACCGCGACAGCGTCCACCGAAGATAGAGGGCTTGCGGGTGAGTTTCCGGATTGTCACACGGCGGGACACTGGCGCGCGCCGGACGATGTGGCGGCGCCGGAGTGCTATTTCGGACCAGGTTTCTTCCTTTCGTATCGAACCTTCTTCGCCTCGATCTCGCGCAGGACGTCGTCATGTCTCTGGCCCTCGATGATGTCTTTCAGGTGGATCTGGCCATCTTCATACTGCAGGTGCAAACGCCAGCCCGAAATCTTGTCCACATCCGCCCGGTAGACAGGCTCCCGATATCCGACCACCCGATGCAGACGCGTTTTGGGAAACGTGCGCGTCCGGTGACACTCGTGGTCTTCCAGTTCGGCGAGCGCCTCCAAGAAGCTTACCTTGATCTCTTGGCTTGGCAGGCGTTTAGCGGCATCATAGATAACTCCCCAGCCGTCGAAGAGCGGGCTGATGCGAGCCACCCTATGGCGTCCGGCCGTTCCGTTCGATCTGATTGCGGTAGAGCATGTGTGCGATCGAACGATAGCTGCGCTCCACCTCTTCGTGGCGGACAACGCGAAACAAAGTCACCAGGACCTGCCCGAAAACCGGATCGTCATCGACCGCCATGATGAGGCGAATGTTCCGCCCGGCGCGTAGCGAGTAGAGGGACGAGCTAAGGCCGCCCTTTAGATGAATCGGAAGCGGCCGTTGCGCTTTGCCAAAAAAGCTGCGCGGATTGTCTCTTAGCAGCGCATAGCTACGGCGGAGCGTCTCCAGAACGCGTGCCCGATCGTCTGGGCTCAGCCCGTCCAAGTCCTGTCGGAAGCCGGGCGTCGTCTGCTCGGTAACAGCCGTTCTCTCTTGAAGCGATACGGGCAACAGGTAACCTCACCCACAAGCATATCTCAAGACGAGGATGAGCCGCTCCGAATTTCAAGCGCGAAGCTGAACGCTCCCGAACGCTTGGCGCCCTACGTCACCATGCCCCGCCGCACCGCGCTCAGCACCAGCTCCGCCGTGCTATGCAGATCCAGCTTCTCCATGATCCGCCAGCGATGCGTCTCCACCGTATGCAAGCTAAGATTCAACCTATTGGCGATCTCCTTATTGCTATTCCCCTCCGCCAGCAACTGATAGATCTGCCGCTCGCGATTCGTCAGCAGCTCAAACCGGTCGTTCACCTCGCTCGCATCCTTCAACCGCGCGAATCCGTCCTGAAAAATGCGCGCCACCGCGGGGCTGAAAAACGCCGTCCCCTTCTGCACCGCATAGATCGCGCGGATCAGCTCCTCACCCGCGGAATTCTTCAGCACATAGCCGCGCGCGCCGGCCTTCACCGCGCGCAACACGTAGCGCTCGTCGCTGTACATGCTGAGAATCAGCACCGCCGTGTGCGGCGAATGTTTGAGAATCTGCGACGTGGTCTCGATGCCGTTCAGCTCCTTCATCGCGACGTCGACGATGGCCACATCCGGCTTATGCTCGCGCGCCGCCTCCACCGCTTCAATGCCGGAACTGGCTTCGGCGACGATATCGAACTCGGAATTGCTTTCCAAAATGTGGCGCAGACCCTGGCGCATGAGCGTATGATCGTCGGCCAGTAACAGACGGAGCCGCATTACGCGACAACCTCATTGGGAACCGGGCCGCCGGCCGCGCGACCGGCGCCGAGGTTCGACTCATGAGCCCCGGCCAGCGGAATGCGAAGCGCGATGCGCGTGCCCGCGCCCGGCGCCGAATCCACTACCAGAGAACCCCCGGCAATGCTGGCGCGCTCGCGCATTCCCAGCAGGCCGAGACCGGCTTTGCGTTCCGGAATGCGCTCGCCGCCGGTACGGAAGCCGCGCCCGTCGTCCTCCACCTCAGCCACCAGCCAATCGGGAAACTGCCGCACGCTCACGCGCACGCTCGACGCCGCGGAGTGTTTCTCGCAATTGTGCAGGGCTTCCTGCACCACGCGGTAGACGCAGGTTTTGACGGAATCGGGCAGCAAATCTTCCACGCCCTGCTCCTTGAATTCGCAGGCGATGCCGCTACGCCGCAGAAAACCCTCAAGCAGAAATTGCAGCGCCGGAACCAGCCCCAGATCGTCCAGCAGCGCGGGCCGCAGCATCACGGAGATATTGCGCACAGTTTGCACCGAGCGTTCCGCCAACGCACGCGCCCGTTCCAGGCGCTCCGGGGAGGGCGTGGGCGTGCCCGCCGCGTGCGAAATTTCTATCTGCAACAGCGCCAGCGTCTGGCCGATTTCGTCGTGCAGCTCGCGGGAAAGCTTGCGGCGCCCATCTTCTTCCACTTCGAGCAGCCGCGCGGAAAGCTGCTGCAATTCGCGCTTCGTCCGATCCACCTCGGCGTACTGGCGCTCGGCCTCGCGCTCCAGATTTTCCGCGTGGCGAACGCTGAGAAGCGCTACCACGAAGCTCAGCAGCACCCCCAGCGCGAGCAAGGCGGACAAGCGCCCGGCCGCTTGCCTGCGCGTTTCGGCGAACTCGGTCTCTTGCCGCTGCAGGCGCGTTTGCCCGGCCGCGGCCAGGTTCAGAAGCTGGCTGTAAAGCTCTTCCCGCTTGGGAACGATCGCGCGCTGCAGAAAATCGAACTGCTGCGCGCCGGTCGAGTGGAGCATGGATGCCGGCACCGGCTCGGCGGCCGCCCAAAAATCGTCCAGCTTGCCGCTCAACTCGGGAAGCGCGGCCATCCCCGCAAGCGCCCGCGCGTCCTCGCTCCGCAGACCGGCCAGTTGAGTTTTCAATGTGGCTGCCTGCGCCGGAGTGCAGTGGATGAAGAAGTCGCGGATGTCGTTGCCGGCCAGCCAGAGATTGCGGCGCAGCGTGCTCAACTGGGCTTCCTCGCCGGCATAGCGGCGGTAAATATCGAGATGCCGCTCCGATACGGAGATTTGAATGCGGTACGCTTCCACCGCGGAAAGCCCTAGCACAACAATCACCGCGGCGTAGCCTGCTCTCAACACGGCGCGCTTACTTAAACCTTCGGTCACTCTAATTGCTATGGTATCGCTGTGCGCCCCGTACAGGAGAATACGGCTTATGTCGTACGCGCCGGCGGTCTTGACGCCGGTTTCCGGAACCTCAGAATACGACTAATGCCGTATAGCTTGCGGCCGCCCAGCATCTTATGATCGAAACAATTAGTTGGAACCGTCCCGCAATGGCGCAGGGACCTTTCCAGACCGTTCAGTATGTACAGTTGCCTTCCCCGGCAACCAGCACCGCAAGGGCAGGCCCGATCCTGCCCTTTCTTATTGCCTCTCCACATAGATCTACGGCATTGACGTACGGCATTGACCTGCGACACTGAGCTACGACATTGCACTTCCACCAGCGGGCGCGTTTACACTAAGACAACGAATCGATATGGAAGTTCTGGAGTTCTCCGGAATCGTCTTCGGAATCTCGGCTGCCGCCGGCTTCCTGGGCTCTCTCACCGGACTGGGCGGCGGCGTGGTGGTGACGCCGGCGCTCACTCTGCTGTTGGGCGTGGACCTCCACTATGCCATGGGCGCTTCGCTGGTTTCCGTGATCGCTACTTCTTCCGGCGCGGCGGCAGCCTACGTGAAAGAGGGCTTCTCGAACGTTCGCGTGGGCATGTTCCTCGAGATCGCCACCACGGTGGGAGCTGTGGCGGGAGCGCACCTGGTTTCGGTAGTGCCGGCTTCCGGGCTGGCGATTGTTTTCGGCGCCGTGCTGCTCTACTCCGCATGGCACTCCATCGCAGGACGTACGGAAAAGATCGATTCGCCGCCGGACCGGATCGCGGTACGGCTGAAATTCGATGGAGCCTATCCTGGACCGCAAGGGAAACTGCTATACCACGTGCAGCGCGTCAAGGCCGGATTCAGCCTGATGTTCGGCGCGGGCGTCCTCTCGGGGCTGCTCGGCATCGGGTCGGGCGCGGTGAAGGTCATCGCCATGGACCAGGTGATGCGGATACCCTTCAAGGTGTCCACCACCACCAGCAACTTCATGATCGGCGTGACCGCGGCCGCGAGCGCTGGAATCTATCTCAGCCGCGGATATATCGATCCACGCCTGGCGATGCCGGTGATGCTCGGCGTGCTGGCTGGTTCGCTGGCGGGCGCGCGCCAGCTAATTGGCGCAGGCATTCGTCCCTTGCGCCTGGTGTTCGCCGGCGTGATCGGATTGCTGGCTGTCGAGATGATCTACAACGGCCTCACGGGGCGAATGGGATGACCGACGAGCGCATGGATGCCATCATCGCGAAGCTGCTTCGCGCGGGCGTAGTTTCAGCGGCCGCGCTGGTGCTGGCAGGCGGCGTGGCGTACCTCGCGTCGAGCGGCCGGACCGTTCCGGACTACCGGCAGTTCCATCCCGAGATGCGCGGACTGCGCGCGCTACGCAGTCTACCGTGGCCGGAAGCGCTGATCGAGGTCGGACTGCTGGCCCTGATAGCAACCCCGGTGGCGCGAGTGGTTTTTTGTTTAGCTGCATTCGCGCTGGAGCGCGACCGCATGTACATGGGTTTCACCGCGGCGGTGCTGGCCGTGCTGCTATACAGCATCTGCACAGCTTTGTTGTGAATGTGGGACCGGCCTACCGGCCGGTCGATGCGCCGGAGGCGCGCTCTGCGGGCTTGATCGGCTCGGTGGCCGGTCCTGAGCCGACCAGGAGGCCGTTCCCACAGGACTGCGTGCCATGGCAAGGAGACCGGCCAGGAGGCCGGTCTTACTGGGCCTTCGGAGCCAGCTGCAGATTGTCCACCACGCGCACCACCTTCGGTACGCCCCGCGCGATGGTTTCGGCCCTTGCCTTCGTTCCGGCGCTATCCACCGCTCCCGATAGCGTCACCACGCCGTTGGTTGAGTTCACGGAGATGTCGGGGACCGTAGAAAGTCCCACGTCCGACGCCAGCTTGGATTTCACTTTGGCGGTGATCTCCATATCGTTGACCTGCGCCGCCGGGGTTTCATTGGTCCGGCAGCCGGTGAGCAAGGCGCCACTCAGGGTGAGCGCGAGCAGCAGATACTTCATGGTGGTTCAGAGCCCTCGCTCCGTACGCCGCACGTCTCAGGCCACTGGGTTTTCCAGCACGCCGATATCCTGAATCTCCACCTGCACCACATCGCCCTTCGCCAGCTTGCGCGTGCTTCCCGGAGTCCCCGTGTAGACCACATCCCCCGGCATCAGAGTCACCCATCCGCTGATCCAGCTCACGATGGCAGGGCAGTCGAAGATCAAGTCGGACGTATACTGCCGCTGCACCACTTCTCCATTCAGCCGCGTAGTCAGCAACAGATTGGAATAATCGATGCCGGTGACTATGGCCGGTCCGAAAGGCGCAAACGTATCCGATCCCTTGGCGCGCCACCATTGCAGATCCTTGCCCGCCCCGTGCTGCCAGTTCCGCTCGCTGACATCGTTGCCGCAGGTGACGCCGAAGATGGCGTCGCGCGCTTCGTCCACGGTGACGTTCTTCGCCTGCTTGCCCATTACCACCACCAGCTCGCCTTCGTAGTGCAGATCGGTAGCGTCGCGCGGAATCGCGATCGGGCCGCCGGGGTCTTGCAGGGCGCTCAATGGCTTGTAGAAAATCTCCGGCTGAGAGGGCTGCGGCCGGCCGCCCAGATGGCTCTTGTAATTCAACCCTACGCAAAGAATCTTCGTGGGCTGGCACGGATGCAGCAATGTCACGTCCGCCAACCTGTACGTGGCCCCGGTTTCGGAATGGCTGCCGAAGAGATCGCCCGCAATTTCGCGAATGGTTTGCCCTTCCAGAATCCCATAGGAAGAGGCGGAGCCGGTACGATAGCGTGTGTATTTGGTCACGATCCGTTATTGTATCGTGGCCGTGGATTGCGTGAATTGGGGTGGGTTTGCCGTGGGAGTCCCGCTTGAGATAAAGTCTTGAGGATGGTATGCCACGCAACAGCGCTTTAGCATCGGTGGAAATCGACGTCGCCGAAGAGCCGCGAGAGATCGCCACCCCCGAACCCGAGACGCCATTCCGCATTTTGGTGGCGGGCAATTTCAGCGGCGGCGCGGGACGTTACCGCCGGCCGATCGAGATCGACCGCGACAATTTCGACGCCGTGATGGAGCGCGTGGGACCCGCGCTGCACCTGCCTTTCGGCAGCGCCGAAGTGGCCCTGGCATTCCGCGAAATCGACGATTTCCACCCCGACCGCCTGTTTGAGAATCTTGCCCCGTTTCAAGCCCTGCGCGATCTGCGCGCCCGCATCGAAGACGGCTCCGCCTTGCCGCGCGCGAATTCTCAGGCCCCGGGCGCCCCGCCTGCAAGCGGCGCCGATCTCTTGCGGCAAATGATGGGCGAAGCGCCGGCTGCCGCCGCGGCTCCGAAACGCAGCGACTGGGACCAGATGCTGCACGACCTGGTGGCCCCGTATGCGGCGCCGGGCGACGACCCCCGAAAAGCGGAAATGATCGCGCAGACCGATCGCGCCATCGCCGGGGAGATGCGCGCCGTTCTGCACCATGCGCAATTTCAATCGCTCGAAGCCGCGTGGCGCGGCCTCTACTTCCTGACGCGGCGCCTGGAAACCGGCGAGAATCTGCGGATCTTTCTCCTCGATCTGCCTCAAGCCGAACTCACCAGCGCCGGATTGCGCCGCGCCACCGGCGACGACGAGTGGGGCCTGCTTGCCGGCCTTTACTATTTCGGCCCGGCGGACGAAGATCTGCTGAAAGAGATCTCCTTCGTGGCGCGAATCGCCGGCGCCCCATTCATTTCCGGTCTGGCGCCGGATGTCGTCGGTCTCACGAAGGCGTTCGGCGAGCTGCGCCAATCGGCGTACGCGCGATGGATCGGCCTGGCGATGCCGCGGTTTCTTCTGCGCCTGCCCTACGGAAAGGATGCCTCGGAAACCGAATCGTTCGCTTTCGAAGAACTATTCAAAGAGGGCGAGCTATCGAAAGTACCCGAGCACGAGCGTTATCTCTGGGGCCACCCGGCCATCGGCTGCGCGTATCTGCTGGGCGAAGCGTTCACGCGATTCGGTTGGCGCATGCGGCCCGGCGCCGTGCAGGAAATCGACGGCCTTCCCGCGCACACTTATCGCGAAGACGGCGACGTGCAGTTGAAACCGTGCGCGGAAGTGCTGCTCACCGAAGACGCCGCCGAGATTCTGCTCGACCGCGGATTCATGCCGCTGGCGTCCATTAAGGGAACGGACCGCGTGCGCCTGGTCCGCTTTCAATCGGTGGCCGAGCCGCCCGCGCCGCTGGCCGGCCGCTGGAATTAGTACGACAGGCCTCTTGGCCTGTCGACGGGCTCTTGCTCTTGCCCGGTTTTGAGTTTTCGAGGGCGGACAGCGCCGATTATGAAACATCAGACCTGAAACATTCAAGCCCGCTGTTTACATGGCCTCGCTGCCTGTATCAAGTTCTACCCTTTGTGGAACGTCCGCTCTGGGGCAATGATGGGCATCATCGCGGGGAAGTTCCGAGGGCGCATCCTCGACAAGATCGCCAGATCCCTTTTCGTGGCAAGTTATCGTGAAGGCTGTGGCTGGAGGTCATTTCCCACTATGGAAGCGTCGGATTATTACGAGCCTCCCCTTCCTTTTCGCCGCAACTGCCCTCTTTGCACAGGCGCCCCCGAGTCCGCAGGCCGGTCAAGTGAAAGTCAATTCCACCGACGGGCGGCGTTATGTGCGGATACCTCCGGGTAGGTTCACGATGGGCTGTTCGCCCGGGGACAGCGAGTGCGATGCTTCGGTGATCGGACACAGTCCCGCGCTTAAAGCGACGGATGCTCGACAAGGCGCGGGATGTTCATTTTGCGTTGGTGCTTTCGTGCCTGGGCAAGATCATACGCGCCCTGCATTCGCAGCCACATGTCGGCGCTGCCACCGAAAGCCTTTTCAAAACGCAGCGCCATCTCAGGCGAGACGGCGCTTCTACCTTGCAACACATTGTGCAGCTGCTGGCGGGTGATCTTCATCGTTTTCGCTGCCTCGGCCACACTTAAATTAAGTTCGTCAAGGTTCGCCTTGGCGAGTGCCCCGGGGTGAACCGGATTTTTCATCGGCATAGCATCGTCCCTCCTAATGGTAATCTTCCAAATCCACGTCGTAGGCATCGCCTCACTCAAAGCGGAAGGTCACCCGCCAGTTGGCCCTTACCGTCACCGCCCAGACACTTTTGCGGTTGCCCTTGAGCGGATGCAATCGAAACGTGGGCTGGTTCATATCCTGCACGTCGCTGGCCTGGTCCAGCGCCGAAACGATTAACCGCAAACGGTCAACTTGATCGGCTTTAACCCTTCGGGCATCGTCCTGTTCGAACAAGTTCCGCAGGCCCTTATGTTTAAAGCTCGCGATCGTCACCCGAATGTAAAACGTCAATTGACGTTTGTCAACAAGGAAGTGCTGCGTTCTAGTGTTTCGCGAAGGACCCTTTGTGGAACAGCGTTAATTGGCTTTGCTTCTCCCCGAGTTGTGCCTGACAGCTGCCGGATAGCGGGTCGATAAGGGCTTGGTCAAGAATTTTCGGCGGCGCTTCGCGCCGCAGAGAAACACGGGCGGGTCTTTAAGGGGTCAACACCATGAGTCGGGAAACACGTTGAAGTCATCGCGGTTGAAAGTGTAAATCCGATTGATCCCGTTGGCTTGCATGGTGGCGACGATTCGCAAATCGAATACGTTTGCGCCGGTGACGGGGTGACGCTGCAACAGTTGCATCCATCCGGCAACCGCGCGGGCCGGGGCCGGCAACACTTGCAGGCCGGGAAGCGCCAGCATAGCCGAAATTATGCTCAATGCCTCCGTTGGAGAGGAAACCAAAACAACCCGGCGCGGGTTGGTGATGACCGAATAAAGCTCACACAGTATTTGCGACGTGACATAAATTGTTACCGAAGGGTCGCTGGCTGCTTCCAGCAAAGCGCGTGAGGCTGCGTGCCGCGGGGCGTCTACGTCCACGGCATAGGCCAGAACGTTCGCGTCGAGGACACCCGGATCAACGGACATCGTCGTAGATTTCGCGCCGGTGGAGATCTCCGATCACTCCCAGATGCAACCGTGGCAGCTTGGGGGCTGCGCCGCCGCCGGCGATGTGGGCCGCCGTTGTGCGTTCGCCGATGAGCCGTTCCAATAATGCATCCACGGAAACACCCTGCCGCCGTGCCTCGTCATTGATGCGGGCTTCGGTTTCGCTGGAAATTTCGATCATGGGCTTGCTCCTCTTTTCCGGTTACCGTGACGGCCGATTTTACGCCACTTCAGCGGCTTTGACAGGCGTGGCTGTTGTGCCGGTATTGTGTTTGTACAGTGTTCACGCTCATGGCAACGCGAGAATTTTAGCGGACCGAGTCAGCCGCCCCGATTCACCGCGGCGTAATCAATCCGCCCAGCTTATCCTGCTCTCCGCCCGCGGCCCGCGGGAACCGTGTGGAATAAGCCTCCGGATACTTAATTCCCGACCCGGTGTTGTAGATCACGATCCGGTCCGTCGCCTTCAAAAACTCCGAAGCCAGCAGCTTCTCCAGCGCCGCGATGCACGCCGCGCCTTCGGGCGCCGCGTAGATCCCTTCATCGGATGCCATGCGGATTCCGGCGTCCAGCATCTCATCGTCGCTCACCGCGATGGCCGTCCCGCCCGATGCCCGCACAGCATCCAGCACCAGAAAATCGCCCAGCGCCTTGGGCACGCGCAGCCCGCTGGCGATGGTATGCGCGTTATCGAAGAAGCGGCTGCGCGGCTCGCCCTCTTCGAACGCGCGGATAATGGGCGCGCACCCTTCCGCCTGCACCGCAACCATTTTGGGACGCCGGGCGCCAATCCAGCCCAGCTTCTCCATTTCCTCGAAGGCCTTCCACATGCCGATCAGTCCTACCCCGCCGCCGGTCGGATAGAAGATGGCATCGGGCAGCTCCCAATCCATCTGTTCGGCAACCTCATAGCCCATGGTCTTCTTGCCCTCGATGCGGTACGGCTCTTTGAGCGTGCTGACGTCGAACCAGCCTTCCTTGGGACCGCGCTCGGCGACAATCTTCCCGCAATCGCTGATCAGCCCGTCGACCAGCGTCACGTTGGCGCCATAAGCTTTGCATTCCAGGTAGTTCGCCTGCGGGACGTCGCTCGGCATAAAGATGTGCGATTCAATCCCGGCCGCAGCCGCATAGGCGGCCAGCGCGCTGGCCGCGTTTCCAGCCGAGGGAATCGCCACCTTGCGCACGCCCAGCTCGACGCACATCGAGATCGCGCACGAGAGCCCGCGCGCCTTGAAGCTTCCGGTCGGGTTCAGCCCTTCGTCCTTCACCCACAGCCATTCGGCGCCCAAGCGCGCTCCGAGGCGCCTGGTGCGGATGAGCGGCGTCCAGCCTTCACCCAGGGAGACGATGGCCTGATCGGCGGGCGGCAGAACCGGGGCGTACCGCCACATGCTGGAGACGCCGTTCGGCACGTCGCGCCGCCGCCAGCGCGTGCGGATGAGATCGAGATCGTAGCGGACCAGCAACGGTCCGCCGCAAGCGCAAAGGTTCTGAACGGTCCCGGCGTCAAACCGCTGGTTACACAGACTGCATTCCAGATGCGTAGCTTTCGACATGGAAATACGAGTCTAACATCGGACAGCGGAGTTCGCGGCTCTAAGGGCATGACCACCATGACCACCGGTTCCGCCGCAAGCGCGGTGCGCCGAGGCCCGCGCGGAAAGCATGCGGCACTAGCCAAACAGCGTCAGCCGCGTCCGCCGGCCACACAACCCGCGAAGGCCCCGCGGCGTCCGGCTTGGCGCGAAGTCTCGCAGTTTCTGTTAACGGAGCGCGAAGCGGAACCCGATGCCGCGCAAGGCGACGCGGATCGCCGCAGACTACCGGCTATACAGCGAAGCCGGCGCAGGCCGCTTGCGGGAGATCTGGTGTATCGCGCCGCACCGGCCGCGCATGTTGGACGCAGCTTCCATCGCGGGCGTAACGCGCAGGGGCTGGTGAGCGCGCCGGGTCTCGCGACCGCAGGGTCCTGCGATTAAGTTGGCGCCAAGCGAAGTGCACAGCCCGCGGTTTCTCCCACTTCTTGCCAAGGGCGGCCCCGCTCTCCGCAGGCCGCCGCCAGGATCGACGCACCTTAGGGCGCCACCCGTGTGAGAATCGAATGGAATGACGCGCCGCCTCTCTATAACGCTTGCCGTCGCACTTGCCGCTTGTGGCGAGAAGGCCACGCTGCCGCCCGATCTCTTTCCGCAAACCGTGAGCGGCGTGTGGAACCGGACCGAGTTGCGCGATCTGCCCGTGGACGAATCGCCCGACCCGGTGCCGCGCAACAGCGTGGTGCAGATCCGAACCGCGGCGTACAAGGGGCCGGGCGACCTGGAAGCGCGCGTTTATTTGCTGGATTCGGCTGAAGTGGGAGCCGCGCTGGGCACGCGCTGGAGACCGTCGGCGGATACGGTGTTTTTCAATCACGGACGTTACTTTGTGGTGATCAAGTGGCAATCGCCGGATCGTAAGGCGCTACAGGAGTTTGTGGCGGAGCTGCAGAAGAAGTTGGGGGCGGTGGCGGTAAAGCGATAGGCGCTCCCAGTCCTAGCCCCGATGCCTCTACCGGCTATGATCGGACCCACGACCGTAATGTAAGGGAGTGGTTTCGAGCAAGAGCGAAATATCGCGCGGTCACATCGCTAGCGCACAGTGACGGGGCGAAACTCGTGTCCCCGGAGGACAGTCAGTCCGGCTTAGTAGGAAGAGCACGCAGAGAGAGCGGCGAGGGCTTGATTTTCGAAGCGTATACTCGCGATTGACGAGCGGTTTCAATCGGGCCGCACTGACAGCTCAATGCGCGCTGAGGCCGGATCCGCGGAAGCTTGCCGATGCGGGACGATACCGTTCGCCAGGTTCAAGCGGGCTGTGCGCCCGCCCGGTTAGAAGGACTTCTATGCGCCTAGAGCGATGGCGGGCTTACTGAGGGTGGTCTGAAAAAAGCGCGGCGCATGGAACGGCTGGAAGCGGTAGCCAATGCCGAAAATCGTCTCGATGTACTGGTCTGCGAACCCGCCCAACTTCTTGCGCAGCCTGCGCACGTGGACGTCCAGCGTGCGCGTGCGAATCTCCGCGCCATAGCCCCAAACCCGCATCAGCAGGGCCTCCCGCGGGATAATCTCGCCGGCGTGCTGCACCAGAAGGGCAAGCAGATCGTACTCCTTCCGGGTCAATGTCATGCGTTGGTTGTCGAGTATGGCGGCTTGCTGATCGAAATCGATCGCCAGGTGTTCGTCACGATAAGGCGGAATCCGATTATTACTGGTAAGATGCGGTCCCATAACCTCTCCTTTTAAGCTCTACTTAGATCCTACGGGCGAGCGCCCGAAAGGTGATGGTTGACTTGTAAAAACTTTGTAAAAAGGGCCGCGTAGAGCTTGCTTATTCGATGATGAGCGTGCCTCCGGCCCATGGCCAAGCCCTGACGCAAAACCGGGCAGGCCCATGCGCCCGCGCCACTTATAATAGATTCACCGTGTCCTCCACCGCTCTCAATCTCGCCGCTCCGGAACTCATCGCGCGCTATGAGCCGGTGATCGGCCTTGAAGTCCACGTCCAGTTGGCCACGGCCACCAAGATTTTCTGCGGATGCCCCACCGGGTTCGGGGCCTTGCCCAACACCAACGTGTGCCCGGTTTGCCTCGGACTGCCCGGCGCGCTGCCGGTGCTCAGCCGCCAGGCCGTGGAGCTGGCGATCCGCGGCGCGCTGGCGCTCAACTGCCAGATCCGCGCGCAATCGCGGTTCGCGCGCAAAAACTACTTCTATCCCGATCTTCCCAAGGGCTATCAGATTTCGCAGTACGACGAGCCTCTGGCCGAGCACGGCTACGTGGACATCGTGGTCGAGGGCGCGGCCAAGCGAATCGGCGTTACGCGGGTCCACATGGAAGACGACGCCGGCAAGAGCGTGCATGACGGCTTCCCCGATTCCGGCCGCTATTCTTACGTGGACCTCAATCGCTCCGGCACGCCGCTGATCGAAATTGTCAGCGAGCCGGATATGCGCAACTCGGACGAAGCCTACGCTTACCTGAGCGAGATCAAGCAGGCGCTGCAATTCATCGAAGTCTCCACCTGCGATATGGAAAAAGGCCATCTGCGCTGCGATGCCAACGTTTCCGTGCGTCTCAAGGGCGCCGAGAAGCTCGGCACGAAGGCGGAAGTGAAAAACCTGAACTCGTTCCGCTTTCTCAAGCAGGCGCTCGATTTCGAAATTGCGCGTCAGGTCGCGGTGCTCGAAGGCGGCGGCCGGGTGGTGCAGGAGACGCGGCTATACAACGCCGACCGCGGCGAGACGTTCAGCATGCGCAGCAAGGAAGACGCGCACGATTACCGCTACTTCCCCGAACCCGATCTTGTGCCGTTGCGGATCGGCGAGCGGTGGATCGCGGAAGTGCGTTCCGCCATGCCGGAGCTGCCGCCGCTCAAGCGCGCGCGCTTCATCGCGGAGTATGGGCTGCGCGAATACGATGCGGATGTGCTCACGCAAACGCGCGCCGCCAGCGATTATTTCGAAACCGCCGTCAAGGTATCCGGCGATGCGAAAACCACCGCCAACTGGGTGATGGGCGACCTGATGGGAATGCTCAAAGCCGAAGGCAAGGAGATTGGCGCGAGCCCCATCGGCCCTGAGAATCTTGGCGCATTGGTGAAGCTGCTGGCGCAAGGCGAGATCTCGGGCAAACTGGCCAAGGAAATCTTCCCGAAAATGTTTTCCACCAGCGATGCGCCCGCGGCCATTATGGAACGGGAAGGGCTGAAGCAGATCAGCGACACGGGCGCGCTTGGGCAGATTATCGCCGATGTGATCGCCGCCAATCCCAAGCAGGTGGAGCAGTACAAGAGCGGCAAGACCACGGTGATCAATTACCTGGTGGGGCAGGCGATGAAGGCCACGCGCGGGCAGGCGAACGTGGCGGCGGTGACCGATTTGCTGAAGCAGAAACTGGGGTGATTCATGCTCAATGAAGGCGACAAAGCTCCCGATATCCGGCTGGCGAACGACGCAGGCGAGCCGTTTAAACTATCCGATCTGAAGGGCAAGCGGGTGGTGTTGTATTTCTATCCGAAGGCCGATACGCCCGGCTGCACAACGGAATCGTGCGAGTTCCGCGACGATGTGAAGGCCTTCGCGAAGAAGGGCGCGGTGGTGGTGGGAATTTCGCCCGATAAGCCCGCGGCGCAGGCCAGGTTCAAGCAGAAGTACGAGCTGCCGTTCACGCTGCTGGCCGATGAAGAAAAGGCCGCCGCCAAGACTTACGGCGTGTGGAAAGAGAAGAACATGTACGGCAAGAAGGTGATGGGCATCGAGCGCAGCACCTTCGTAATCGGACCGGACGGGAAGATCGAGAAGATCTACGGCAAGGTGAAGGCTAAAGGGCACGCGGCGGAAGTGCTGGCGGCGCTGTAGCTTGTGAGCAGGCTTCACCGTCGCCGAAGACGGCGTGCCGCAGACAATTTCTGCTCTCAGGCGCCGAGCTGCAGATCCACCGATACGCGCTGGTAGGGAACGTGAGGAACTATGCGCCCTTGGGCTTCGCGCTTCAGCGTCACGATTCCATAGCGCTGCATGGTTTTCAGGGTTCGCGACAGATTCGACTTTTTGCGGCCCGTCAGTTCAGCGAGTTCGGCGAGGGACTTCGGCTCCGACTTCTTGATAGTGCCCAGTAGTAGCCGATTCTTTTCGGACAACACCCTGACCAGGCTTTCGGTTGAAGGAAACCAGACTTTGGGATCGCCCGGACCGGGTTTCAGCTCCCCGCGGGCGATGGCCATCGTACGGGCTTTCATGTCGGCGAATGATGCAATTCCCACTTTCAAGATCTTCATAACTCAACTCCTCTCTCCTTTAGAACCGCGTCCACCTCAGCCCAGAAGTCCGCCAGCAAACTTGCCGCGTCCCGGTACTCGTAAGGCCGGATCGTGCGCACTCTATGCTTGTGATCGTAGGCCGTCTTTCCTTTGCCACCCGGACCGGCCGATTGCCGCACAGGATGCGCGTTATCGAAGCCTACCAGGCGCTCGTTGTCGTTTCCGTGCAGTGTTATCGAATAATCGAGCCCGTGCGGCCGCTGTTTGGTCGGCATAACCGCCGTCACTTCAAACTTCACCCAGTATCCGCCTCTTTCGTCGAGCAACAGAACCTGGCCATCGAGATCGAGGAGCGTATCCAGGCTGGCGTCGCGTTCACCCTTCACCGTACACCGTCCATGTTATCATCTACTGATAACCAACCGCAAGCGCGATTTTACAAATCCTCGCTGCCGCCGGTCCCAATCTCACCAAATGCCCCGAGATCCGTTTTCAAGGAAAGGTCGCACGTGCCTGCGTCCGCCGATGCTACCCTTGTCAATATCGGCGTCAATATCGGTCCAACGAAAGCAACCGTATGAAACAATCGATCCTCGCCTGCTGCCTGGCAATCTCCGGCGCCACCCTGGCCTTGCCCGCCGAATTCAGCATTCCCGTGGAAACCTACAAGCTGAAAAACGGCCTGCGCGTCATCCTCTCCAAGGACAACGCCGTCCCCGTGGTCACCGTCTACATGATCTACGACGTCGGCGCGCGCTCCGAAGAGAAGGGCCGCACCGGCTTCGCGCATCTCTTCGAGCACATGATGTTCGAGGGCTCCGCCAACGCGCCCAAGGGCGTGCAGGATACCATGGTGGAATCGAACGGCGGCGTCGAGAACGGCTCCACGCATCCCGATTTTACCGACTACTACGAGGTGCTGCCCTCCAACAAACTAGCCACCGCGCTCTGGCTGGAATCGGACCGCATGCGCAGCCTCACCATCACCGACGAGAAGCTCGCCAACCAGAAAGAGGCGGTGAAGCAGGAACGGCGTCTCAGTTTCGATAACCAGCCGTACGCCACCGCCGAAGTGGACCTTTGGCCCACTCTGGTGTTTCACAATTGGCAGAGCTCGCACTCGCTCATCGGGTCGTTTGAAGACCTCAACGCGGCCAGCGTCGCCGATGTCTCCAAATTCTTCAAGACGTATTACGCGCCGGATAACGCCGCCCTGGTGATCGTCGGCGACATCGAGATACCCGGTGCTAAGAAGCTGATCGAGACTTACTTCGGCGACATCCCCGCGCAACCGCTGCCCAAGCGCCCCGATCTCACCGAGACGGGCGGCGTCACGGCGCATATGGAAACCTACAAGGACCCGCTGGCGCGCGTTCCCGCGCTGATGATCGGCTACCCGGGGCCAAAGCGCCGCACGCCCGACTACTACGCGCTCAACATGATCGACGCCGTCCTGACCAACGGCAACAGCGCGCGCTTTCGCATGGACTTGTTGAAGGGCAAGGAATCCATCGTGCAATACGAATCGAATCTGGGCTGGCCGTTTTGCAGCTATCTGGATTACCGCGACCCCGGCATCTACGGCATATTCCTGCTCTACAAGCCGAATTTCACAGCGGATCAAGTTGTCGCTCAAGTGCAAGACGAATTCGCCAAGCTGCAAAACGCGCCTATCGATGCGCAAGAGCTGGAGCGCGCCAAGACGCAGCTTCGCGCCACCATGATCAAGCAACTGCAAAGCTCACTGAGCCGCGCGCAGCAGTTGGGTCAGTATGAGCTGGCCGACGGCGACGCCGCATTGATCAATACCGAATTCGAGAAGCTGCTGAACGTTTCGGCTGCGCAGATCCAGGCTGCGGCCAAGAAGTATCTCACGGCCGACAAACGCACCGTGCTCGCGGTCCAGCCGGCGCCCGCTCCTGCCAAAGCCCAGGCCCCAGCGAAGGGAGACAACTAGATGTGGACCAAAGTGACGCTGAGCAAAGTGACGCTGACCAAACCGGTCGCGTTTTTCGCCTTGGCCGCGCTGACGCTGACGGCCCAGACCGTCGACCGCACCAAGCCGCCCGAGACGCCGCCCATTCCGAGTTATAAGCTGCCGCCCATATCCACGGTCACGCTGGCCAATGGCCTCACCGTCATCCTGATTCAGGATGCGCGCTTTCCGCTGGTCACGGCGCGGTTGAACTTCCCGGCGGGGTCGAAGTTCGATCCGAAGGAACTGCCAGGCCTTTCCGAAGCCGTAGCGACGCTGCTCATCGAAGGCACCAAGACGCGTACGTCGCGCCAGATTTCCGAAGAGGCCGACGCCATCGGCGGATCGCTCAACGGTTCTTCCGGACCGGACAGCTTGACGGTGGCCGGCAGCGCGCTTTCCGAGAACCTCGCGAAGCTGATGTCGCTGATGGCGGACGTGGCAATCAATGCCTCGTTTCCCGCCGGCGAAGTCGATTTGGAGAAGCGAAACCGCGTGCAGAATCTGATGTCTGAGCGTTCGCAGCCGAGCTTTCTCGCCCAAGAGAAGTTTGCGCAGGCGGTGTACGGCACTTCGCCTTATGCGCATATCGGGCCCACCATGGAATCCATCCAAAAGCTGGATGTCGCGGCCCTCGCCGGTTTCCGCGACACATATCTGATTCCGAACAACGCCACGCTGATTGTGCTCGGCCGCATGCCCGCGCGCGAGGAAGTCATGAAGGCAATTACCGAGCGCTTCGGTTCCTGGCAGCGCAAGGACGCGCCGGTTTCGCCCAAAGTGGACCCGCCCGCGCCCAAGCGCCAGATTGTGCTTGTGGATCGGCCGGGGTCGGTGCAGGCCGATATCCACGTGGGCCGGCTGGCGCCGACGCGGCTGACCTCCGAATTCTTCCCGATGACGGTGGGCAATAACATCCTGGGCGGCGGCGTCAGCTCGCGCATGTTCACCGATATCCGCGAGCGCGACGGCTTCGCCTACGATGCGCATTCCGAGTACGCCACCAGCCGCGACGCCGCGTCGTTCGCCGCCGTCACCGAGGTGCGCAACGAAGTGATCGAGCCCGCGCTCAAAGAGGTGCTGGAAGAGATGGACCGCATGGCCAACCAGCCGGTGACCAAAGAAGAGCTGGCCAACGTGAAGAACTATATGTCCGGCTTGTATCTGCTACGCCTCGAAACGCAGGAAGGCGTGGCGAACCAGTTGAACGGCATGAGGACGCTGGGGTTGCCGGAAAACTACTTGGAGACATACGTGACGCGCGTGCGTTCCGTGGAACCGGACCAGATTCAAGCCGCGGCGAAGAAATATATCTCCTCGGGGCAAGCGGCGATCGTGGTGGTGGGCGACGCTTCGAAGATCGGCGACGCGCTCAAGAAGTTCGGCGACGTTTCGGTAGTGAAGGCGCAATAGATTCCCCGCCTGTCAGGCGACCGATCACTGCCAAACGTTATGCGCGCCCGAAGGCGGCACGGCCATGGGCACGACGGCGATCCTCCAGAAATCCGCATCCAGGGTGCGCGTGGCGAGCGTATTTCCGGTCGCCGGATCGATCCGCACCAGGCGTACGCCGCTGTGCCAGTAGGGATTTCCGGGATCGAGACCGTAAAGCGCCGTGCCCTGACGGTCCGGCAGCAAATACGAGAAACGGTATTGCGTGGCGATTTTCTCGCTTAAGTGGCCGGTAGCAGGATCGACCGTCCACATGCCTCCAGGCGCCGAACCGCCGCAAGCGTTGGTCTGGTCCACTTTGAACCCGAAAGTCTCATAGAGGAACAGCTTGCCTCCGGCCGCGGTTATGCCGCCGATCGAAGTGGGCGAACAGCCATTGGGTTGTGTGAGCGGAACTCCCGATCCCAGTTGCTGGGCTCCGGGTGTCACCGTCCACAAGCGTCCACCCGAGTCGCTCCAGGCATTGAGATAGAAAAGGCCGCCCAACCAGACGCCGGTTGGCCACCAGTCGCCAGTCAGGCCCACGGGACGTAGTTCCTGGTGGGCGCCTCCGTGTGTAAGATCGTAGCTTTCGATAGCGGGGCCGCGGAAGCTTTTCACGCCAAATAGCCACTGCTTGTCGGGCGAGAGATGCAACAGACCGTCGTTGATGCCTCGAATCGGATCGCCCGGAATGAGCTGTGCCGCGGGATATACGATTCCATCGGACCGGATCAGCGAATCGCGCGAGGCGGTTCCAGGAATCGAGGCGACGATCTTCGCCTGGAATGTCGCCAGGTCCACGGCGTAGAGAACACAACAGCTATGTCGATCCGACGGCATCGGTCCATCGACGTAGGCCGTGGAACCGTCGGCGCTGAGCGAGACTCCATTCAGCCCGGAGCTCGGGACCGGCAGGCTGAAATGCATGCTGCCGAGCGTTTGCAGAGTCTGCGAATCGATAAACTCTACATCGCCGCTCCGCCGCGCGGCAAGGACGACGTTCGTCGGGTCCTGCGCTTGAAATGGCGAAGAACCGATAAGAGCGAACAGACCGAGAGTCAAGAAGCCACGTTTCATACGGCGCCTGCCTTCGACCATTATGACGCGACCATTGTGACGCTGCTACCAGGCGAGCGCGCTACGGTCGTGCGCGGATCGGCCGCCGCACTCACTGTGCCCGTGGCCCGGACAGCTTGACATGACAGTGGCCCGCAGCGCGCTTTCCGAGAACCTCGCGAAGCTCCCATGACTACCTTCGTACCGAACCCGCTCTGCAAGCTGGGCGTCAAGGAAATCAGGTTGCGAGCTCTATTTCCCTCGTGCGCACGATTTCGAGAATGGTGTATGATGGTGACATAGCGGCTGGTGCGCCCGATGCAGTTGTTACCCGGGCGAGCCGCTGGAAATTACAAGAGGCCGCTCATTCCTTCGGGTAGCCTTTTGGGTTTTATGCGATCGCCTTTTGGCACGACGGAGTAAAGCTCCGGCCTTGGGTGCTGAGCCGAGCACTCGAAAACGATCCTATCTCGCACTGAATTTCCGTAACGATCTGCTCTTGGGGCCGGATTTTCCATAGCCGTCATCGTGGGCGTTTTGAGCGCCACAGCGGCGGATTCCATGCCGCTCGCAATTTGGTCGATTACATCGTCGATGATGTATCCATCACGTGACAACCCGGCTTTCATAAATATGGCGGCCAATAAAAACGACCTCCACCGCGATAGGCGGATGCGCAAGCGTTTTGCGCTCTTGGTTGATGGCGTCGAGCTGCACATCAGTGAGGGTTCCGATTGCTACCAGCCGCACCCTGTTTCCTTTTTGAAGCTCTTCGAGATTTGCGCGAATTAGCGCGAGCGCCCATTTAGAAAGCGGCATCGTGAGGAAAGTGAAGCGGCCGAATCTCTGCGATTTTACCCGCGATTACACGATCGCAATTGGTCAATTTCGCGACGGAAACGGGCAGTCTTCAGATGTCTGCAATGCGCCTCTTCTCAGCAATTTGAGCTTTCCAGCGTCCGCATTTTTGATCGAGTCCGCTCCAACGCTGTGCGGTTCCCAGACCACAACAGACTTACCATAACGGCTCCAATCACCTCTACTGTCCAGCCGATACCGCTCCCGCCCACCGTTGCAGTTCCGGCACTGCAAGGTGATGAAATTCGCTGACAATCCGCACTCCCGCCGAACTTACCACGCCAGCCCCATCGCCGTGGTGCGCGGATCGGCCGCCGCACTCACTGTGCCCGTGGCCCAGTCAATCACGATGCCGGCGCTGTCGTTCATCGACCACGGTCCGCGCATGGTCACCTTGTGGCCGCGCTTTTCCAGGTCGGCCTTGACTGACTCGGGAATGCGGCCTTCGAGCAGCAGGTCGCCCGGATACATAGTATGCGGGAACGGCGACGCGGGGAAACTGCGCGTCGACCAGCGTGGCGCCTCGATGGCCTGCTGCATGTTCATGCCGAAATCCACCATGTTGAGCAGCGTCTGGATGGTGCGCATCACTTGATCGTCCGCGCCGGGGCTGCCGGTCACCATGTACGGCTTGCCGTCTTTCATCACCAGCGTGCCTTGCAGGGTGCTGCGCGGGCGCTTGCCTGGCGCCAGGGCGTTGGCGTGACCCTCCACCAGCGAATAGTAATCGCCGCGGCAGTTCAAAATGAAGCCGAGGTTGCCCATGACTACCTTCGTGCCGAACGCGCTGTGCAGGCTGGGCGTGAAGGAAATCAGGTTGCGGGCTTTATCCACCACGGCGATGTAACTGGTGTCGCCCTCATGGCTCGCCCCGCCGTGCATGTCGACGTCCTGCGGGTAAGTTGTGGGCTTGTAGTCCTGACCCGCGTAACTGGTGACATCGCCCGGACGGAACTCGAGTGACGACTTAGCCGGATCGATCAGGGCGCGGCGCGCCGTGGCGTAGTCCTTCGAAAGCAAACCGCTGAATGGAATCCTGATGAAATCCATGTCTCCCAGATAGGTATCGCGGTCGGCCATCGCCAGCTTAATGGCTTCGACCGAGGTATGGATGTAGTCCGCCGAATTGAGACCCATCTTCTTCAGGTCGTAACCTTCCAGGATGTTGAGCGCGAATAACTCGGCGGGGCCCTGACTCGACGACGCATTCTTGTAGACGGTGTAGCCGCGATAGTTGGTGGAGACCGGCTCTTCGAGCTTGGCGGTGTAGCCGGCGAAATCCTCGTAGCGGAACAGGCCGCCGTTCTCTTCCGAGAACTTCCCCATTTCGCGCGCGATATCGCCCTTATAGAAGCGGTCGCGGGCGGCCTTCAAACCGGCCAGGCGGCCTTGTCCGGACGCCTGCTTTTCGGCCTCCACCAGGCGGCGCAGGGTGCGGGCGAGGTCGGGATTCTTCCACAGTTCGCCTTCGCTCCAGCGCTGTCCGTTGGGCGGCGCGAAGAGTTTGACGCTGGTGGGATATTTCTGCAGCGCCTGCGCGCTCAACCCGCGCCCGCCGATGGGAACGCCGCGCTCCGCCAAGTCGATGGCGGGCTGGAGGACCTCGGCGAACGTCCTGGATCCCCATTTAGAGAGCATGATGTACCAGGCATCCACCGCGCCCGGCACGGTGCCCGAAAGCAGCGAATCGTTGACCGGAATCTTGCCGCCCTGATGCGTTTTGTACCACTCGATGGTGGCGAGTTGCGGCGCCGTGCCTTCGGCGTTCAGCGAATAGACCTTGTTGTCCTTGGCGCTGTAGATCAGCAGCGTGGCGTCGCTTCCCAGGCCGTTCAGGTTCGGCTGCACCAGGCCCAGCACGGCTTGCCCCGCGACAATGGCGTCGAAAGCGTTGCCGCCGGCCTTCAGGATGTGCTCGGCAGTGAGCGTGGGCAGCGGCGCCATGGAGGCGGCGGCGTAATCCGTGCCGCGAACGAGCTGCTTCATGGTTTGGCCGCGGCCGCCGTTGGCGGTGGCATTGGCCTCGTCGTTGGCGTCGGCGGATGCGTCAGGCCGCGTGCGCTGCGTTTGTTGTGCGATCAGCGCGAAATTTGCGGCCAGCAGGCAGAAGAAGGCTTTCCGAAACATAGGTACTCCAGTGACGCCAGTATCTCAAATTGCGCTGAGGGTGTCCAAGTCGTCGATCACACGGCTCAACGGTAAGACTGGCTCCGATGGTAAAGGCGGCGAATCTCGATAGCGTCGTCGCCGGTGTGAACAAAGAAGAGCCGGTAGTCGCCAATGCGGAGCCGCAATTCCCGATTCCGCCTTGGAGCATCTTGAGATCGCCGGCGCCGGATTTGGCGAAGCGATGCACGGCAGACAGAATCCGCATTGCCGTGGGTTTGTCGAGAGATCGGATATCGGCCAGCCTGATCGGTCCATGCGATCCGCTTCACGCCGGAGCCCGGTAACTCTCGATCTCTTCCTGGGTGATGCCGAGTTCGGCCAGCACCTGTTCGTGAGGGATCGGCTCATTGTGTTGGAGCCACTCGCGTGCTTCATTGAGCGCCTGCTCTTCTTCTTCGGTGACAGGCTCGTCGTCGATCGGCGCGTTGGCGATGGCGCGCGCGACCGGGTCCGCCATCAGTCGAACAACGGCGTCGAGTTGTCCGCGGTCGAGCCGGTCGAGCAGATGGTGAGCGTGCTGCTTGTAATTGGCGGGGTCCATGGCAATGCGCCCTTCGTGATACGGTTGACCCGGTAATGTCGTCGCTATGCCTCGCGCGCAACGAAGCTGATCGTCATCTAACAGTATCCTGCTTGCATTCGGCGAATGGGTGTCGAGCGGCTGGCGGCCGGTCTGAAGGCGCGAGGTGGGCGCCGGTATCTCAAATTGTGCTAAGAGTGTCGAAGTTCCTCCCGCCAATCCTCAAACATTGCCGGCGCCGATGACGCCCGGAAAGAGAAGGCTCTTCAGATGCTGAAGGAGAGGCAGCTTCAGACGATGAAAGAGAGGCAGGCGCAAGGCATGGCTGGAGGACGCTTCGACCGGTTCAAGGGCATCACCACCGCCAGGCTGGCCGAAGCCCTGTCGAGCTATGTCGATAGCCCAGTGACTGACATGACGGGGCTCGACGGCAAGTACGACGTAGCCTTGGAAACCTCGCAGCCGCACCTCGATCCGGCATCCGGCATGGAAGATCCCGGCGTTACGATCTTCGAGTGCCTGGCGAAGCTGGGGCTGAAGCGGGAACCGCGCCGTTGTCGAAAGGGGAAACTGCATGAAGCGCCTTGCGGTGTTTGCGGTCGCCTTTGGAATCCCGTCGGCACGCTCGCAAGCGGCCCCGCCCGGACCCGTAGGCTAAACTAAACTGTTGCTGATGCTGGCGGCGCAACTGGGGCTCACTCTCTTACTGCTTGCGGTGTGCTCGTTTGCGCCCGGATTCATCGCCGTCCGCCGCCTGCCCTGGAACCCGCTCGAAAAACTTTGCGGATCGATCGGGCTGTCCCTGACAGTTCTCTATCTGGCGTGCTTCGGCGCCTACTGCTTTGCGCCCGGCTCCCTCACGGCCATTTGCCGCGCGTTTGCGGTTGCATCGGTTCTGCTCGGCCTTCTGGCGTGGAAAGATATCCGCCGCCTCGCGCGCTCGTACGGCGCGCGCCAGGCGCTGGCGGGCTACGGCTTTCTGCTGGCGTGGACGCTGGCGATTCTGAGCATGATCCGCAATTACTCCGGCGCCTCATGGGCCGGAGATTGGGCCGAACATTTCCAGCGCGCGCTGTTTTTTCTGCATCGCTTTCCTGCCCGCGTGCCCATTGTGGGGGACTACAAACTGCCTGCCAGACCGCCGATGATGAACGTTCTGGGCGCGTTCTTTCTCGCCCAGACCGCCGACCGGTACGAGATCTTTCAACTGGTCTTCGCCTTCCTGAACCTGCTTCTATTCCTGGCGTGCTGTCTGATGTTGCGCGCGCTGGTCAAGAAGCGATGCTCGCGCGTTCTGCCGCTGGTTGCGCTGTTCGCGATGAATCCCATGCTGATGGAGAATGCCACCTACACGTGGACCAAGGAACTGACGGCCTTCTTCGTGGTGCTCGCGCTATGGCTCTATCTGGCGGGCTTGCGAAAAAACGATGGCGTGCGCATGGTGGCGGCGTTCCTGGCCCTGGCCGCCGGGCTGCTGGCGCACTATTCGGCAGGCCCCTATATCGCATTTCTGGCGCTGCATTACTTGATCCGCGTGTTTCCGAAGCGCCCTGACAAGCTTCGGGAGCTCGCCGTCATCGGCTGCGCCTGCGGGCTTCTGCTGGCGACGTGGTTCGGCTGGTCGATGGCGGTCTACGGAATCCGCGATACGTTCGCATCGAACACCAGCGTCACGTCGGGCGCGCAATATCAGGGCAGCGCTTTGGTGAAGATCGGCGGAAACCTTCTCGACACGGCCGTTCCCGCCATTTTCAGAGACCCCGATGCGCTGAGCGTGTTCGACCAGCCGAATACGGCCGGCAAGCTGCGGGATAACTTCTTCGCCATCTACCAAACCAATCTCATCTTCGGTATGGGGCTGATTGGCGGACCGTTCGCGTTCTGGCTGTTCTGCCGCGCCGTGCGGAGGCCTGCCGGTGGCCGCGAGAATCGCTTTTGGCTGTATCTCGCGCCGTTCGTGCTAGTCGCCGGCATCGCCGTGGTGGGTGAGCGGGACCACATCGGCGTCGCGCACCTGACGCTGATTGCCATCGAAGCGCTTGGCGTAACTCTGATAGCGGCATCGTTTCCCTGGCGGCGCTGGACGGCTATGTTCGTTATCGCCGGATGCGCGGTCGATTTCTCGCTTGGCGTGTTTCTGCAGGCCCGCGTCGAGGGCTTTGACAACACTCCGCAAAAGACGATGTTCGAAGGATTCAACCTCATTGGTAACGATCTGCAGCTTGGCGCAATGGGCCCGGATTCACTCTCAGGAGCGGCGTGGCGCAATTGGCATTTGAAGAACCAGGAGGCGCTGGACAACGAATGGCTGCGGCGCGACCGCAAGTTGCCACAGGATAGTCCGGTGGTCCAGCGTTACGCGAACCTTTTCGAGCAGGATCTAAAGAGTAACGCGCAGGATTGGCAGGGCTGGTATGCCAGAAACGGCGGCGTCATGTCGTTCCTGGGCGACCATCTGGCCGGGCCTTCCCCCGGCGGCTGGAACGCTCCGTCTGTGGCAGTGTTACTGCTGTTCGCGGGCCTGTTGGGCGTGTTCTCTAAGCAATCGATGCGGCTTGCGCCCGCGGAAGCCAGGACGCCGACTGCGGTGCTCCACAAGCCGGCGGCGCGCAAACGCTAATCGCCACTCTACCGGTCCTGATCGGAGCCACGGCCGTAAGGGAGTGGTTTTCGCAGAGTGCAAAACCACCCGGTCGCGGCGCCAGGTGCAGGCTGAACCCGCCCCCGGGTCCCCAAACGGGCGTTCGAGGAGACTGGGGATGCTACGGGTTTGGCGACTATGGGTCGTGGACCAGAACGGACTATTGGCCAACGTGCCGATTCTAAGCTTCTGGCTGTGCCGCCAATCGACCGGAATGTTCCGTGTTCACGCCGCCCATGATCGATCGTCGGTAAACGCTGCGCGACTAGGGGGCTATGGGTTGGCCATGGGTGGCCCCCGCTCCCACGGCTTGGATCGCCATGTGGCCGCTGAACGGCAAGCGCTGTAGCCAATTCGCGAGGTATCAGCGACAATTGAACAGGGGAACGCCATGGCGAGCTTGAGCGATTTCGAGAAAATGTTGCCGGCTTTGTCACGTGGGGAGAAGGCTCAGATCCTCAAGTGGGTGGTTCGGGAGTTGGATGACGATTTTCCAGGCGTCGATTCGCGGCCGGATGTGTGCGGCGGTGAGCCTTGTATCGTTCGCACCCGGATTCCGGTTTGGCTCCTTGAGCAAGCCCGCCGCCTGGGCGCCAGCGAGCAAGCCTTGCTCGCTGCATACCCGAATCTCCGCGCCGAGGATCTGGTAAACGCTTGGGCCTACGCGCGCTCGCATGCTGACGAGATCGATTCTCAGATTCGCGAGAACGAGACCGCATAGTGAATGGCCCGTCTCTATACCAACGAAAATATTCCATTGCAGGTCGTCACGGAGCTGCGGCGGCTGGGACACAATGTCGTCACTTCATTGGATTCGGGAATGGCGAATTCCGCCGTGCCGGACGCCGAAGTTCTGGCGTTCGCGGCAGCCGACGGCCGGATTCTGCTGGACCCACAATCGCCCCCACAATCGCCGCCACTTTCTTCGCCTTCATCAACACCGGAATGCCAGCCACGCAGGTATCATCCTGTGCACATTCGACGTCGATTTTTCCAGGCAGGCGCAGCGCATTGACGTCGCCGTTGGAGCCGCACCCGAAATGGCGAACAATCTGGTCCGCGTGAACCGGCTCGCCTGATGCCACCGAGTTTCCGCGACACCCGAAGGTAGGGATTCGAAGGTCAACTGGCCTTATGGACCAGAACCGGACTTCGGGCCAGCTCCGGCCCATAGTAAACGCCGTGCGACCGGGCAGAATTAATCTTGCCCAGCCGGCCTTGGATTCTTGCTCTTGAGACTTCCTGTCTTGTCACCGTTTGCAGCACGGTTAATTACCGGCGTGCTGATGGATCGCCGGTGGGCGGTGGTGCGTGGTCTTCGCTCGCAGGCGGCCCGAGCAGGTCCGTGAAGATCGGCTTCAGCGCATCCGCCCAGACCTGATATCCATTCGGCAAGGGATGCAGCTTGTCACGGTCGTTCAGCATCCCGTCGCGGAGTTTTCCATTAGGAGCTTCATCGGGGCGTTATGCCGAGAAGAGCGCAGTTTTCACGGCATGACGGCAGTGTTCGCATCATTTCTGCGACAATGGGTCCGATCACCACAGATGCAGGAAGCAAACGTTGCTGCAATCGTTGCGGGAGTTCTCTCGGGGCTACTCGGCGGCGGTATAGCCGCGTGGGGCGCGTGGTACGCCGTAAAAACTGGCGTGAGTGATCTCGAAGCTACCGAGCGTCGTCGCCAAAAGATCTCATGCGTCATCAATCTATATGGACTCCGCTACGTTTTGAGCCCTGATCCGGTGCAAAGAGATGAGGATCGAACGCGTTTTATGTTCGAGATCGGTCGGGCAGGAGCACTATGCAGACGACGGTGAAGTGCAAAAGAAGTTGCGTGATTTCTACACTGCTGTCCAGTCGATGACTCAGGTAAATCGTGAAATCGCCGCCCGCCAACAAGACGGGAAGCCCGATCCTCAAGATGCTGGCCGCCTGCAGGCTGCTACTGTGAATGCGACAGGCCTGCTCGTAGCTATGATTAAGGACATGAGCCGCGCGGCCAATTTTCCGGTCCAGTCGCTCAGCGACTCTGATGTGCGGAATATTTTCACGCTCGGCCTTTCAAACCCGACCGGCATCTCCACCCTGATTGTGAATGCTCAGCAGCCCCCGACTCCCATACCGCCGCAGCCGACTCGTTAACAGGGCAGTGGCCTCGACAAGTGCCCTGGACTAGCCCGGTTCACCCGCCCCCAACCCTTCTTTCAGCCATTCTTTACCTTACCCAAAACCCGTTCACAGCACTTCCAAGTTTATTTTTCGCCCTTACTCGGCCCTTTTCAAGCACTTAGCCTCCGCCACTCCCCTCCAGCCCAAAAAACGCCTGCTAGTCTCTAATCGAGACTAGGCTCTAATCGAAAGAGGCCTTATGCCCACAGCTAAACAAACCGCCGCGAATCGCATGAATTCGCAAAAATCTACCGGACCGCGCACCACCGAGGGAAAAGCCGCATCCCGCTTCAACGCCCTCAAGCACGGCATCTTCGCCACAACCCAGATCATGTTCGACGAAAAAGCCGAAGATCTCGCCGATCTCGCCGCCGAATACCACGAACACCACAACCCCGCCGACGCCGACCAGCGCTTCCTCGTCGACACGCTCGTCAACAACGAATGGCGCCTTCGCCGCCTGCGCCGCGTCGAAGCCGAGCTCTGGGAGCACGCCACCAACGCCTTCCTGGCAAACAATACCGAAGCCCCGGCCTGCTCCTCCGGCGACGCCTTCGCCACCGCCGCCCCCACGTTTGAGCGCCTCCAACGGGTGGTCAATTCCTGCGAGCGCGCCTATCACCGCGCCCATAAGGAACTGGAAGTGGCGCGGGCCCATGGCCTGCGAAGTTCGCAACCCGAAGCCCCCGAAGCCAACCCAGCCCCGCAACCCGAACAATCCACACCCGCTTCCGCGAAAATGGCTTCGTCTGGGCAAAATCCGGAAACGCCAGTTCCAGCAGCCCCAAAACCACCCGACGCGCCGCCGCTTGCCGGCCAACATGCCCCGGTAAACCCCACCGAAACCAGCCAAACGCCCTCAGATCGCCGCCCAGACCCCGATCGAGGCAATTGATGGGCGATTAAGAGCCGATTTTCAAGCATCCTCATCGATTGGTAATCGACGCACGGTAATCGACGCAACTTTCAGGCACTGCCGATCTTCCATCTTCCGAAGATGTTCCGAAAATGCTTAGGGTCCATCGCCGCCTTTCCGGCAACCGCTATTCCTGTTTGGGCTACAATGTTTCCTCCATAACATGCTCCTTTACGCGCTCACCGTCGCCTGGTCCGCATTTCTGCTCTTCGAAGTGCAGCCCATCATCGCCAAGATGATTCTGCCGTGGTTCGGCGGGTCCTCGGCCGTGTGGAGCACATGCATGCTGTTCTTTCAGATGGCGCTGCTGCTCGGCTATCTCTACGCGCACTGGCTGCACGAAAAGCTGCGCGGGCGGTTGCAAGCCATCGTTCACATCGGCGCGCTGGCCGTAAGCTGCGCTCTGCTGCCGATTCTTCCCAACCCGTCGTGGAAAACGGCGGGCGGAGCGCCGTCGCTCAGAATCCTGGCTCTTCTGGCCGCAACGGTCGGGCTGCCTTACTTTCTGCTGGCGTCCACCAGCCCGCTGCTGCAAGCGTGGTACGCGCGGACGCACAAGAGCGGGCTTCCGTACCGGTTATTCGCGCTTTCCAATTTCGCGTCGATGCTGGCGCTGATCGGCTATCCGCTGCTGGTGGAACCGAATCTGCCCACGCGCATGCAGGCGTATGGCTGGTCGGGCGGGTACATCTGCTTCGCCGTGCTCTGCGCCATCACGGCGTGGCGCGCGTGCAACCACCCGGCGGCAGCTTTGCGGACGCTGGAGGACGCTGCGCTGTCCCCGCCTGGCGAAGCCGCCGCCGACGGCAATAGCGCGGCCGCCTCCGGCCCCTGGAACCGCCTGCTGTGGTTCGGGCTTTCGGCCAGCGCATCGGTGCTGCTGCTGGCGGTGACCAACCACCTGACGCAGGATATCGCAGCCATTCCTTTTCTGTGGATCGCGCCCCTGAGCGCATATCTATTGAGCTTCATTCTGTGTTTCGAAGCTCCGCGGATCTACCACCGCGCGGTCTTTCTTCCATCGACCGCCGCCGCGCTGGGGTTCATGACCTACCAGATGTGGCCGGAGCATCGCATCATGGAAATGCGGCACGCTATCGAGCTGCTGGTGGTCTCGCTCTTTGTCTGCTGCATGGCGTGTCACGGCGAGCTGGCGCGGCTCAAACCCCCGGTACGAGGCCTCACGGGGTTCTACGTGGTGGTCTCACTGGGCGGCGCCATGGGCGGCTTGTTCGTGGGACTGGCGGCGCCGAACCTCTTTCGCGCGTATTACGAATTCCCGCTGGGATTGGGAATCGCCGCGGCGGTACTTACGGCCGTCAACGCGCGCGAGTTGTGGCGCTGGTTATCCCGCTTGTCGTCCTGCCTGTCGTCCCGCTTGTCGTGGCCCTTGTCGTCGCGCTTTCCGGCGCCGCGGCGCTACTCTCGCTACGCCGCGGCCGCACTGATGGCAGCCATGCTGGGCGGCTACGGATGGTGTCTGTTCCACATCATGCGATCGATGGCGGCCGGTTACCACCTGGTGACGCGCAACTTCTACGGCCAGCTTCGAGTCTTTGACACTGGCGACCCGAAAGTCGAAGACGGAGCGGCCCGGGCGCTGGTGCATGGAACCGTCGACCACGGCGAGCAGTTCCTGCGCGATAAATACCGGCGGCGCCCGGTCACTTATTTCTGTCCGGAATCCGGCATCGGCCGCGGCATGGGCGCGCTCAGGGGTTCGGGGCGTAGCCTCGGCGTCATCGGGTTGGGCTGCGGCACGCTGGCGGCATACGGCAAACCCGGCGACACGCTGCGCATCTACGAGATCAATCCCCTGGTTCTCGATATCGCCCGAACCGAGTTCACATACCTTCGAGACACGGCCGCAAAAGTGGAAGTGGCGATGGGCGATGCGCGTCTGACCCTCGAAGCCGAGCCGAGCCGCCAATTCGACATTCTTGCGGTGGATGCCTTTTCGAGCGATGCCGTGCCCGTCCACCTGCTTACGCTGGAAGCGTTCCGCGTTTACTTCCGGCATCTCAAGCCGGACGGAATTCTGGCCGTCAACATCACCAACCACTATCTGGACCTGAAGCCGGTGATGGAGCGCGCGGCCAGCGCATTCGGCAAAGTAGCGTTGTATTACGACTACGAACCCGACCCGAACGACGCCTTCTGTTTCGCGTGCGACTGGATGCTCATCATGAGCCCCGGCGCCCTGGCGGTCCACGCCGAGCTGAAGCACGGCGGCCGCATCATGCAGCCGCAGCCGGCGTTCCGCGCGTGGACCGACGATTTTTCGAATCTCTACAGTATTCTGCGGTGAGGGAGCCGCGACGGTCAGGGAGCGCCCCGGCTGCCGTTCCACGTGCCCCGCAGGTTCACTTCCCTCTCCCCCACCCCGTGGATGCTCTCGGATATGACTCAAGACGGAAGGCGCGGCTGGCGCAACCGGCCGGCGATAACCCGTGCGAGTAATTTGACGTGACGCCACGTCCTCGGCGCGCCTTCTGACTTCTGACTCCTGACTCCTGACTTCTGACTCCCATATCCCGCAGGGATATCAACCTAAAAACGGCAGTTGACTGC
>PLDF01000067.1 GCA_003135055.1 Bryobacterales bacterium
GCCGTCAGCGCTTCCTGCGCCGTCAGACCGTTCAGGCGCACAGCCAGAGCCAGAGCCGCAGCGGCGGAAAACAGGGGGCTGGAACCGGGGTTGAGGTCGGGCCCGATCGCGACGCATGCCCCTGCATCGATGAGCGCGCGGCCGGGCGCTGGCGGCAAGCCCAGGTGCAACGAGACTCCAGGAAGGAGGGTGGCGACGGTGCTGGTGTCTGACATTCGGGTGACCTGTTCAGGGCTGCACGCCTCCAGATGATCGACGCTGAGCGCACCGAGGCGCAAGCCAAGTTCGAATCCGCCCACGCGGTTGAATTGCTCGGTGTGGAGTTTGATGGCAACGCCATGCTGTTGGGCGCAGGTCAGCATCGTCTCCGCTTCCTCCGCGCTCCAGGCTTCCTTTTCGACGAATACATCGACAGCCTCGGCCAGCTTTTGTCGCGCCGCCTCGGGAATCAAGGACTGACACACGTCGGACACATAAGCGGCTCGCTCCGACGCGTTTTTGGGAGGAACGTGAATCAGCAACGTGGGGACAATGCGCGCGGGGGTTCTAGCAGCCAGGTCGCGGATGACCTGCAGCATCACGATCTCGGCCTCGGGCTTGAATCCATATCCGGACTTCACTTCGATGACGGTCGCGCCGGATCGCAGCAGAGAATCGATGCGCGGCTTCGCGAGTGCGAGCAGATCGTCGGGCGAGGTTGCCGCCGTGGCGCGGATGGTGCTCCAGATTCCGCCACCCGAGGCCAGAATGCGTTCGTAGGGCACCCCGGAGATGCGCGCTTCGAAGTCTGCCAGGCGATCGCCAGCCCACACGGCATGCGTGTGCGGGTCGACCAGACCCGTGACCACAGCGCGATGCTGTGCGTCTACAGTGGCCTCGGCGTCCCCGTCCCAATCCGCTTCAGGTCCGACCCAGAGAATCGTGCCGTCGGCAATGGCCAGCGCAGCTTGCTCGACGACTTTGAGCTGTCTCATCGCTGCGCCGTGCTTCGGCCCAGGACCCTCCGCCGTCACCAGCTGCGCAATGCCTCGGATAAGCAGGTCGGCTTTCATGGGAGGCTTGGCATATCCACGCCGCGCTTGCGCGCGACGCTGATCGCCCGTTCATAGCCGGCGTCCGCATGGCGCACCACGCCGAGAGCAGGGTCATTCCTCAGACACAGCCGCAGGCGCTCCTCGGCTTCGTCGCTGCCGTCGGCCACGACAACCAGTCCCGCGTGCTGGCTGTAGCCGATGCCGACGCCGCCGCCGTGATGAAAGCTCATCCACGAAGCGCCACTGGCGATGCCGGTGGCGAAGTTGAGCAACGGCCAGTCGGAAACGGCGTCGGAGCCGTCGCGCATCGCCTCCGTCTCGCGGAACGGGCTCGCCACTGAACCGGCATCGAGATGATCGCGCCCAATGACGATGGGAGCTTGCAGCCGTCCATCGCGCACCATCTGGTTGAAAAGCAGCCCGGCACGATCGCGCTGCCCATAGCCGAGCCAGCAGATGCGCGCCGGCAATCCCTGAAATGCGATCTGATCCGCGGCATACGTCAGCCACTGCGTCAGACGCTGATCGTCAGGGAACAGCTGGAGCAGAGCTCGATCGGTCTTGGCAATGTCAGCGGGATCGCCCGACAACGCAACCCAGCGAAAGGGCCCGCGGCCTTCACAAAACGAGTCGCGAATGAAGGCCGGAACGAAGCCAGGATATGAGAACGCATCTGTCACGCCGGCCAGCTGCGCCTGCGTTCTAAGATTGTTGCCGTAGTCGAACGCGACGGCACCGCGCTTCTGCATAGTCAGGATGGCCTGAACGTGAGTGGCAATCGACGCATGCACGCGCCGCATATAGATGTCCTGCTGTTTTGCGCGGACGGCGTTGAGGTCTTCATCGGCGCGGGCAATCGGCAAGTATCCCCACAGCGGATCGTGCGCGCTGGTCTGGTCCGTGACCAGGTCCGGCGTAAATCCAATTTCGACCATCTTCGGCAGAACTTCGGCAGCGTTGCCCATGAGCCCAATGGAAACGGCCTGACGCGCGGCTTTCGCTTCCTGCGCCATGGCGATCGCTTCGTCCAGCGACCCACCGGCTTTGTCGAGGTACCGCGTCTCGAGCCTGCGCCGGATGCGGCTCGCGTCGACTTCAACGCAGATACTGACGCCGCCCGCGAGCTTGACGGCCAACGGCTGGGCGCCCCCCATCCCGCCCAAGCCGGCGGTCACAGTGATGGTCCCGGCCAACGTACCGTTGAAGTGGCGCTCTGCTGCGCCCTGAAACGTTTCGTAGGTTCCCTGCAGAATGCCCTGCGTGCCGATGTAGATCCAGGAGCCGGCCGTCATCTGGCCGTACATCATCAGCCCCGCCTGATCGAGCTTGTCGAAGTGCTCCCACGTGGCCCAGTGCGGCACGAGGTTGGAGTTGGCGATGAGTACGCGCGGAGCGAGCCTCTGCGTTTCAAGAACCGCTACCGGCTTTCCAGACTGGATGAGCAGGGTCTGGTTGTTCTCGAGGCGATCCAGCGTTTCGACGATTTTATGAAAGCACTCCCAGTTGCGCGCCGCCTTGCCGCGGCCGCCGTAGACGATCAGNNCAATTCTCAACGCTGTGCGAAGCGCGACGCAACTCGACAACTATTCCGCCGCCTTCTCCTTTTGATCCTTCGGCTCAGCAGGCTCAGGCTTCGCGAAGGGCGGTTGATCATATTTATAGAGCGCATTCAGGAAGAATTTGTAGGTTCCGTGAGATTGCCCGCGCCACTGCGGCTTGAATCCGTAAAGGAAAATGCGCCCGCTTCCATAGGGCACTTCCAGGGCGGCGATTTTGTCCTCGATGGCTTCCGGGTGCAGTAGCAGCCCGCTCTCCAGCGGATTACTGTCCTTTGGATACCGCGCCAACACAGCGCCGTGGAATCCGGGCTGGGTGATGAATGCGGGACCTTCTTCGAACATCACAATCGGCTCACTCGGCAGTCCCCACGTTACCGGCCGGTCACCAGAAAGCTCGACGCGAAGCAGAGCGCCGGAGCAGAAAAACTTGTCGCTCTTCAATCCGTCGAGCGCGTCTTTTACCGGCAGGGACAGTAACGGGAGCAGCGTC